>CAZNMO010000133.1:0-13264 GCA_964574195.1 uncultured Clostridiaceae bacterium
TATCCCCTCTGGAGGCGACAAAGCTCTTCAGCTTAGGCATAATACCGTCATATGTACCCGTACCGTCTGTAAACTTCCTCATACGGTCGTTTACCTGCTTTCTGCCGTCTATACTCAAAACTATATTATCCATATTCTCATTTATAAATTCTTCTATTTCTTTTGTCAAAAGAGTCCCATTGGTGGTCATGGTAAAGCCTATACGTTTTCCGTACTCTTTCTCCCTTTCTCTGGCATAAAGCACAGTTTCCCTCACCACATCAAAGTTCATAAGGGGCTCTCCTCCAAAGAAGTCAACCTCAAGTCTCTTTCTTGACCCAGAGGTTTCAAGCAGAAAATCGATGGCACCTGAAGCAACCGAAAACGGCATAAGCTTTCGTCCCCCATGATAATCTCCCGTGGAAGCGAAGCAGTATCCGCATCTTATATTGCAATCATGGGCTATATTAAGGCATAATGCTTTGGTATGATGCTCCCTCTTTTCCGAGAGCACCTTGTCCATATACCCGTCGCTTGAATAAAGCAGACCCTGGCCAACAAGCCCCTCTATCTCGCTAAATGCCTCAGTTATTTCCTTTTCTCCATATATGCCCGATAACATTTTTACTATATTTTCAATTCTGTCCGGATAGTGGTCCAATACATCCCACGTGAGCTGATCCACCACATGTACAGTACCACTGTTGACATCTACAACTATCTTCATACCGTTTTGCTCATATTTATGCAGCATAAGTGACCCCCAAGCTTATTTATCAATACTAGAATTTTTTGGCTTCATAGTTTGTCAATGACTATTCTATATTAATTTGATATAAGTGTCAATTAAGTCAAATATCATTTGAGGCGGATAAACACCAATGAAAACAGAAAAGCCGTCCAAGGGACGGCAGTTTTCTAATGCACTTCGCTATTAAGATCATTAATAAGCTGATCCACATTCATTCTGTATCTGAGAGCAGCCTGCTCTACTGTCATATAAAGAGCGCCGCCTCACCCAAAACATTTTATCCCATGTTCATGAAAGACTCTCTCCAGTTGTGGATATTTATATAGTATATCGTCTATTACCATATTTTTATCAAGCATTTTCTCACCCCCATTTATTATATGTAATTTTTATATTTTTATATACCTATACGGGGTATAAGTTCTATAACTTGATTATACCACTATTCTCTTATGCTGTCAATATTATCTATGTCAGTTTTTCCAAATATCTTACGACACTCAATGACGCGACATTACCCTCTCCTACAGCCTTTGATATCTGATATGGCTTCCCTACGCAATCTCCGCAGGCAAAGACCCCTTTGACACTGGTTGACATATCGGGATCTACCTTGATGGACCCTTCTTCCAGCTCCAAACCTTCGATAAGCTGATTTGCCGGTATTACATTCCTAATAATGAAGACTGCATCCACCTTAAGCACCTGCTTGTCAGTCACAAGGCCGGTAACCTTATTGCCGTCTCCCTGTATGGCAGTCACTTTTTCCTTTAACAGTATGATATTCTCCTTTAGCTTGGGTTCCGAAGAATAGGTCGGTATAAAATATACCTGCGAGCATATTTCAGCGAGGAAATTTGCCTCTTCCTCCCCCTCTTCATTCTCAGCTATAATTGCGATGGGTTTGTTCCTGTACAATGGTCCGTCGCAAGTGGCGCAATAGCCGATACCCTTACCCAGGTACTCTCTTTCCCCTTCAAAGTATTTAGCCTTTCCGTGTCCTGTTGCAATAATTATCGATTTGGCTTCATAAAACTCATTTCCGGCATTTATTGAAAAGTATCCGCCCATATCAAGTATGTTATAGACCTTTTCCCTTTTGATCTCTATTTCCATCGAAGCCGCATGCTCCCTGAAGGAATCCAGGAGTTCGGTACCGCTTTTCCCTTTCATTCCGGGATAATTATCAATTTGAGGAGCTTTCATAAGCCCGGTCACCTTCTCATTGCCCCCGAGAACAACGAAGCTTTTGTTTCTTATTCTGAGGTTCAGTGCGGCTGAGAGTGCTGCCGGCCCTCCTCCGATTATTACTACATCCAACATATTCTCCACTTCCTTTGTCATATGTTTATTAAAGGCTTTCCGTTAATTATCAGGTATATCTCTGCGGTCATCATCCCCATAAATATCAGCAGACTCAGGAGTAATGGCCAGGAAAACCTTATTTTTCTCAGCTTTACCGAAAAGCTCACTTCCGCTCTAGCCTCCACAGCTTCGGGATGCCTGTCATTTATTGCTTTAAGGCATAGCACCAGGATACCTCCTGCAAAGGGAAGTACAAAAGCGAAAAGTATTGCTGCGCTGATAAGTGATTCGGTGGTCATGCCATCCTTGAGCTGTTCCATATTCATAGCTTCGTAAAAAGGCAGGTTCATGATCACATAACCCCATGTGACCGATATGGCATTATTGATGAAATGCCCCAGCATACCGGCAAAAATAGAATTTGTCTTATAAACCACAAAACCCAATACCAGCCCCAGAAAAAAAGGCGCCAGTATGTTCTGCACATTGAGATGCAGCATTGAAAAAAGCAGAGCAGTTACGGTGATCCCCGTCCACATGCCGAACCCTTCATACGCTCTGAGAATAAAGCCCCTGAATAGGATCTCCTCGCAAATACCTGCTGAACCCGCAATTATAAACAAAAGCGACAGATATTCTGCAGGGTCGGTGGCAAAGGGGATATCGGGTATTATAAGCTCACCTGCCATGCTGATAAGTATTTCGCCAATCAGGTTGACAAATACCGCAACAAAATACGCCGAAACGAAAGCAACTGCAACAAGAATAATGTCAGTAAAATCAAGGCTGTTGAACCTAAGCTCCTTCTTCATGGAGGCGCCCATTGCTTTCACGTATATTATTGTTGGCAATGCTACAAGCAGAAATTCAGTAATAAGAACGCCGTAGTTGAAATCCCATTTTTGTGCTGCATAGCCGACACTCACAAACAATACCATTACACACAGGTATAAAATATTGGCGCTAAAAAAGGATACCCTGTCAGTATTTTGTAATTCCATATAATCTCCCTTACACCAAATAAAATAGGTTTGCCATATACATGCATCGGGGTCTCACATGTCAACTTCTGCCAAATCACTGTCTATATATTATACTTTCATTCCTTGTCAATGGTTCCTCTACGATCATATGCTCAATCGCCAGAGGTCCGCCGTTTACCGATGGCATTAACCCCTTTATGTTTTCAAATTCCGTCATGGTATTTGCCAGAGAATTTATTGTCATCTCTTCCCCAGCCGCCCCATGCCAGTGCTTGGTATGCATTTCCTCCGAGAAATCCACTTTGAGTATATCCCCATCCATTTCCAGATATTCCACCCTGACCTCCTCCGGAATAGTCCTGTACAGGTTTTCTGTGGCCGGCCCCTTGATAAGCTCCTCCAGCACCATACGGTACAGTTCAATATCGCTTATGTCACTCTTCACAAGAATTATCCTTTTCTCCGGGACCATGTACATAGCCTGAGAGTCAGAAAAATAGAGGGTGATCTCCTTTTCTATCAGATCAGAGGTGTTAAAATCAATGAACTCCATATAGCCGTACGGTTGCCCGCTGGGAGCTATCAATTCCTGTCCCTCAATAAGTATCCTGACCTTTTTCACCTCGGGGAACTGAAGCATCGTATCCACTATAGAAGCTACAACAGCTGCCTCATGCATGCTCCCAGAGAACACTGCCAATTCCTTGGAGAAGTTGACCGTGATGCCTTCATCCTTAGTTTCTGCTGCCAGGACTTTCGTCGCCTTATTGATACTTGTCTCAAACTTGATGTTGTCCGAAGGCCCCTTCAGAAGCTCTTCAAGGGTCTTTACATATTTATTATCCTTTTCCTTATATTCTATATCCCTGTTTTCTATATCCAGCCCGGTATTACCCTTTAGTGCATAATATAGCTTCACGCTTTCCTTTTTGGTCACATTTCCGAAGGTGCAGCCTGTGGTAAACAACAAGATTGCAGCCAATACAAGACATAGTTTCTTCATGATTCGACCTCCTGATATTTAATGAGCTCTTACTTTTACAAACTTCAATAGCAGTATGCTGCAAAGTAGTATTGCCAACATTTCTGCGATATACATCCAAGCTATGCTGAAGGCCATATCAGTAAAGAATTCCTGTGGAAAAATGTTTACAAGCCTATCCACTGCCGGATCCAGCAGCCATAGATCATTTGTGAAAAATATCTTGTGAAACACTGTGAAGTACTTGTAAAAATCTATACTCATCAACACAACGATCAATAGTATGGGGACAATTCCCACGGCAGCAATTGCTATTCCGCAGCGCGCCAAGCTGCGAAGCTGTTTTTTCAGCGGTTTTCTCCAAAAAACAAACAGAAGAAAACCTACTATATATATAAATGAAGTATTCCTTATATACATCCCTTTTACGAAAAGCCCTTTTACATCCACCATATGGTGCTTGTCACGCTGGCTGAAGAACTCCTTTTCACCGGTATTGAAGCTTCCCTTGAAATCAAGATCGGATCTTCTATTTTCAAGATACAACAGTAATTCTTCCGTCGATTTCATAAGGTTATCCATACTCATCCCGATATACTCCGGTATATCATACTTCAGATATTCAGCCTTGTAATACTCTCTGTCATAAGCCACAAGCTGCACATCGGTGAGCAACAGAACGACAGGTACCGCTATTACAAATAATACTACAAAGATAATGCTAATTTTCCTCATTCGCTCTCCTCCAGTCTATATATGTCGTGAAAATGTTACCATTTCTATCTTACACCATTATATTGATTAATATAGTAATTATAGCAAATTAAAATATTCTCTAACAGTATTTCCTGCCATATAATTTGCGGTGGATATATGATATTGCAAATCGTTTCCGGCTTATGGGAAAATAAGGTGGCGCAAATCTGTGAAGCTTTGCTTAATCAGATTCTGTATAGTTAAGATTACAAATTTGGAAATATATTTATGAGCCCTTCGCTATCACATCAGGACATTGAAATAATATAAAAATCATTTAGGGTAATAATAACTAGAAGAGGTGGTTTTCTTGAGTATCGCAAAGCTTTTATATAAATGTATGATCTCTCTGATTATCGCCGCCTCGCTGTCAAACCTTGTTGCCTGTTCCCCGCAGAAAAAACCTGACTTGAAAAAGGCACAGGAGGAGGCTCAGGCAAAGAAGCCTCCGGAAGAACTGGATAAACTTAAGGACAGCATCAAGAAGGTGGAAAAAGCACTCCAGAGCTTATACGAGGAAAGCAAGAAACCAATGTTCATACAACAGGAAAGAATAGAAAAACAAGCTTCTGAAGAAGGTAAGAACAAAGGTGGCCAAGGCGAACAATCAGGTGACAGTGGAGGAAGCAGTGGCGGCGGCGATAGCAGTGGTGGCGGCAGCAGTGGAGGTGGCAGCAGTGGAGGCGGCAGCAGCGGTGGTGGTAGCAGCGGTGGCGGTCAACAATCGCAAGCGCCAAAACTGACACCCGAGCAGCTTGCCATGAAGCTACAGCAGGAGAAATATAAAAAGTTCGAAAGCATAAAAAAAGACGTACTGGCTCTGCATAGTTCATGGAACAGCTATGAAGCGAAAGCTATATCCGATTTTGCCATGCAGTCTGCGATCAACGATTTTGAGTCAGCTCTGAATAACCTTACGAAAACTGTTGATTCGCAAGATGCCTATCAGAGCTTGTTGGAAGTAAATCAGCTTTACAAGTATCTGCCGGATTTTTATATGCTATACGAATCAAAGGTCCCCCCTGAGCTAGACAGAATCAGGTTCTCCGTAAAAAAAATACAGCTTCTTAGTGAGAAAAAAGATTATACAGGCGCCAACGATGTGCTGATGTATTTTGAAAACATCTGGATGGCAGCCAGGCCTAAACTCAAAACAGACAATGCAGAAATAGTAAGCAAATTTGAATTTGCTCTTGCAGACCTGAAAAACGCCGTCATATCAAAAAACGATATGATAATCGAGGCAAAAACAGAAGTTATGCTGAAGCTTACTGACGAAATCGAGAAAAAGGCTGAAAAATCGAAGTAATGACGATCTAAATATTCAGGACCCCGTTAATACTTCGGGGTTCTTATCATTTGCCATACTATGTGCTATAATATCAGTTGATGATCTAGTGATTATTAACACAACAGCATTTTTGTTTTGTGGTGTTAATAATCACAACATTGATTCCGTGCCTCGCCTACCCTATAAGGGATATACATTACGAGGCACTAATAGCGAGGTAGCATATGAAGGCAATTAAATTTTTTATCCCTTTGCTTAACATGATGCCCGACAGGTTCATCAAATTCACCGGTCGGGTGGTAACAAGCCACTTCCTGCGTAAATATGCAGAATTGGATATACACGGCAAAGAAGTTCTCACCGATAGAGAAAAGAAACCGACAATATACATAGCTAATCATCTCAGCAATATTGACGGTGTAGTACTTAACAGCCTGCTTGATAATAATTCTGCAGCCTTTATGGCTGGAGTAAAACTTGAAAAAAACTCCTTTACATCCTTTTTCCTGAAAAGCATAAACCATATACCCATTACTCCGGACAGTCCGGATAAATCTGCCATCAAAGCTGCTTTGAAGCATTTAAAAGAGGGTGGCTCCATTGTAATATTCCCAGAGGGTACTCGCAGCAGGACAGGCTCGCTGATCAGCGTCAAGAAAGGCTTCATCCTGCTTGTCAAGTTGGCCAATGTTCCGGTCGTTCCTATCGCTCTGGAAGGCACCGAAATAGTACTTCCCATAAATGACGGAGATATGGGCAGTGAAAAGCTCAACAGGTCAAAGGTTAAGGTCAGCATCGGCCAGCCATTCGATCTTCCGTCCAAGGCTGAGTTCCCCGCAGATTCTGACTGGGAGGAACAATGTGCCGATTACTCCATGAGAAAAATAGCGGTAATGCTGTCTCCTAAATATCGGGGAGTATATGGGGAATAGGTCACCACTGGACTCTAGCCTTTTCTTATCAATGCCCTGATGACTCCATCTTCTTCAATAAGGCTTGCCAGTTCATTATTTGTCTTTTTGCACCAAGCGACAATGTCATTCTTGAAGCCCTTGTCTGTGACCTCTATAGTTATAAGGTCACCTGTTTCTGATGTCTTTATCACCTTAAAAAGCTGTATTATGGGACCGGGGCACTTAAGCCCCCTTGCATTTATGAATTTTTCGACCATCTGTCGATTCCCCCTTAAATCATTTTATAAGGATAGGCACAGCTTACGCATTCCAGCATCTACTTTTCTATAATAGGACTCCATTTTCAATCAAATAAAGCATAAATGATCTTTTTCACAGCCTCATCAACAACACTATAGGTTATCTCAAGCCCCTTCCTTTCGCCCTTGATAATACCTTTTGATTTTAATATACCCAGGTGCTGGGATACCGTAGATTGCGGAAGCTCCAGGCATTCCTGCATATGAGTGACGTTGCACTGCTTATCCATAAGGCCTTTAACTATGCAAAGCCTTACCGGATGTGCCAAAGCTTTGAGCAACTCTGCAGTGCTCTCATATTTCGCAGTGTCCTCCATACTAAAGTCACACTCCCTATACTTGTATATTATTATATTGAGATGTTGTAATTTGATTGTCAAGAGGAAAACTGACGAATTAAGAAAATTTAGCTCCAGGTCAGCTTCTCAAGCGCTAGATGGCTGCGATACCATTCGTCATTCTTGATCAGCGCCTCAGGAGTGCCTGAATTTCTGACCCGACCGGCTTCCAGTACTACAATTGTATCGCTGGCCAGCATCGAAGACAATCTATGGGATACAGATAGTATCGTGCGGTCCTCTCCAGCTTTGTGCAAAACATTCATCAGCTTTTCTTCTGTTATGGAATCCAGGTTAGCTGTGATCTCATCAAATAGCAGTATCGATGGATTTGTTACAAGCGCCCTTGCAACAGCAAGCAGCTGCCTCTGACCATGTGAAAATAGAGTATCCCCTTCAACTATAGTATCCAGGCCCTTTTCCAATGACTCGACATATTCCCTGAGTCCGACAAATTCCAGAGCTTCCATCACAGCCTCCCGGCTTATACTATCATCCCTGAGGCTTATCTGGTCTGCCACACTGCCCCTTATCAAAGGAAAATCCTGGGCAACGTACCCGAAGATCCTGCGTTTTTCACTATTTGGTATATCGTAAACCGGGATCCCGTTTATAGTGATACTCCCCTTATCCGGCGGCAGGAGTCCCATGCACAGTTTAAACAGAGTCGACTTTCCGACACCCGTCCTGCCGATGAAAGTGACTTTCTCCCTGTGCCCGACCTTAATGCTTATGTCCCTCAGAACCTCGGAGCCTTCCTCATATTTGAACGATACATCATCTAATACAAGGCTTGGACTTTCGCCCTCGGGAAGGATATCCTCCTTCTTCAGTCCAAGCTTTTTCTCTGCATCCTCGGTCTGTCCAAGAAACTCTTCAACCCTGCGAACACCCGAAATAGCCTGTTGTATGCTCTGCAATTCCATACCGAGGCTCTCTACAGGCGCAAACAGACTTGAAATCAGGTCTATTGAGGCAGCAATCATACCCAGTGATATTCCGAGATAATTCAAATGCTCCGAGGACAATACCACTATCAATCCAATAACAATGGCCCGTATGATCTGGATCACCGGCGGAAATACCGAGTCATAGAAGTTGACCTTTTCAATGGTCCTATAGTTTTCCTTCAAATACCCGATATATTTGCCCTCCATATATTCTTCCCTGCTGAAAGCCTTGATCATTCTCATATTCTTGAAGCTTTCAGCTATGTGGTTGTTGACCCTGCCCACAAGCGCCCTGTTTTTCATCTGTGTTGAAAGCATCCTCTTCTGGAAGGCACGGGTTATAAAATATATTATTGGCAAAAGTAAAAGAGCTGCCAGTCCAAGCCTGTCACTGAAAAACCATATAGAGAGGATTATGCCGGTTATTTTAAGGCAGTCAATGAACATTCCTGCAATACCACCGGTAAACATTGTGTTTATGGCATCAACATCGTTTGTGAATCTGGATACCACTGCACCGGACTCATTGGCGGAGAAAAAGCCGGCCCTGACCTTTTCCAGCTTGACCATCATACCTAGCCGTATTTCTTTGGTTATCCTCTGCCCCATGATAGTCAGCACAGCCTCCTTCATGAAATCAAGGGCACCAATGAGTATCAGCACCGCAATATAAGCCACCGCCAGTGAGAAAAGGCCGTTGTTGCTTCCGGCGGCAAGATTCCTGTCGATTACGAGCTTCAGCAGCTGAGGCGGCACCAGACCGGCTGTTGCTGTTCCAAATGCTGATATGACAAGCAGTGCATCCAGTACCGGATTTTCCTTTATTACTTTAACAAAAAAGCTTTTTACCGTATTATCTGCCATTTTCGTCACCACTCTCTTTGCATTGCAAATCAAATATTTCTGCGTAAAGGCCGGAAGTTTCCATAAGCTCCTGGTGACTGCCCCATTCATAGCTTTTATCGCCCTTAAGCAGTAGTATCCGATCGATGGACTCAAATATGGATAAACGATGTGAAATCAGTATTATCAAGCTTTGCCTGTAGTTTTTCCTCAGGTTCTCAATTATCCTTTCTTCTGTTTTCATATCTACTGCAGAAAACGGATCATCCAGAATAATGATCTTGCTTTTATTGAGCAAAGCCCTTGCCAGCGCAAGTCTTGCCTGCTGTCCGCCACTGAGGCGTATCCCACTGTTGCCCACAAGAGTTTCCTGGCTTTGAGGCATAGCCGCAAGGTCGTCTTCAAAGCACACATCCGCAAGCACATCAGCTATATCCGCCTTATTGCCAAGGGTAATATTCTCATAAATAGTATCAGACAGCAACTGTGGCTTATGCCCCAAATATGAGATCATACAACTCCTCTCATATTCAGAATAGCTGCTAAGCTCCTTCCCATCGATCCTAATACTTCCCAAATAGGGGTACTGCCCCAGCAAAGCCGTACCCAGTGTGGATTTTCCTGAAGCAACCGGACCGGTGACCCCAATTATTTCTCCCATTTTTCCTTTAAAGCTTATATCCTCAATAACCCTACCTTCTCCATCAGGATATGAAAAGGAAAGTCCTTCAACAGTTAATTCAGTGTTTCCGCAATCAAGTGCCTGGGAAGTATCCTTGGTGACGTAATCCGAAAGATAAGGCTTTATTCGTTTCCAGGAGATCTGTGATTTTTGTACTGAATTAAACAGTTTGGCAGCCTTGCTTGCCTTGACCGCCATAGCTGCAAACATGGTCATATATGCTATGAACTGGCCCAGAGTCCAGTCACCGGCTACGACCTTGTTCCCGCCCAGATATATGACAACAGCCGCCCCTAGCATTGCCACTGCATTATAGACAGGTTGCATGGAATTCTCCATCAAATGTGCCTTAGTGGCTTTTTCCTGGAGGGCGGAAAGCTCCATGTCATAATTGTTTCTGTTGATGCCTTCCAGCCCATTTACCCTATATAGCATTGCATTTTCAACCATATCATAGGTTATACCCGCAACCTCTCCGCTTTTTACGCGAAAATCCGCGGAATATTTGTATATCCTTGTTTTTAGCTTTTCCGCCAACAGCATGGCTGCGGGAATAAAAATACTGGCATACAAAGTTATCCTTGCATCGTAGAAAACCATCGCAACCACATAGGATATCATTATCACCCCGGTATCAAAAACCTCCGTAGTGAATTTCCGCATTCCTTCAACACAAAGATCCACATCGGAAACAGCCCTGGTCATCAGGTTTCCAATGTCCTCCCTGTCCAGCTCCGAGGATTTTTTGTGCATGATATTGTTGTATATCATAAGCCTCATGGAAGCGCTTGTACTATTGGCAAAACGTCTTATATAAAAACGCTTGAAATATCGCAGTACTTGTATGGCTCCAATGACCGCAGCATAGAATGCGGCCAGACGCAATATTTCTCCGGTCGTACTACCCTTTACCAGTGAGTCTATGAGTCTGCCCTGTACGATGGGACCTAATACCATAGAACCGTTGAAGGTCAGACCGAATATAACTATGCAGGCAACTACAAGCTTTTCTTTCTTCCAATAATTTATGATCCTGTCCGGATCTTTTATATGCTCAATCTTATTTTTTGCCATAGCTCCTCCACCATACTGCATTCTGAACTTCATTTTACCTTCTTCTTATATACCATTTTACTACGTATATTACAATACAAAATTCGCACGAGCAGTACAACACATAGCATGTTTTTCTCAAGTTTTTTCTTTAAATAACCGATATATATAAAGTAAGGATACAATCGTAATACAAGGAGGTATATATGATGGTCAACAGTATTAAAGGCCCATCAGAAATCAACCGGAGCTATGAATTCAAGAAGAGTCAAGGTAATCAAAAGGCCGAAGAAAAACAATACAGTGAAGAACAGGCAGCGTTATTGGAGCTTGGCGATACCCCCAAAGCAAAGGCTACTTACAGCAAGCCCGTAACCAAAGGCCTGAATGCCGACGAGATCAGCAGACTTAAGGAAGAGTCCCAGAGGGCTTTCAGCTCACTTCGACAGCTTGTTGAAGGTTTATTGTCCAAGCAGGGTAAGAAATTCAATGATGTACTTTCCGGAAAGGAAATCCTGCTGGTGGAAGAGGATACCAGAGCAGCGGCAGCGCAGATGATCTCAGAAGATGGGGAACTTGGAGTCAAGGCTGTAAGCGAAAGGATCGTCGCCTTTGCAAAGGCTATTTCCGGAGATGACCGCTCCAAAGCCCAAGAGCTGAGGAATTCAATTATCGAGGGCTTCAAAGCGGCTGAAAAGATATGGGGAGGCGAGCTTCCCGAAATCTCACAGAAAACCTATGACGAAGTCATGAGAAAGATGGATGAATGGGAAAAAGGCTAGGATGCCACTGATTTAATATAAACAGTAATATGCCGGAGTGATCAGCTTCCAATATGCTGATCATTCCGGCGTTTTTATATTTATTGCGATTAACTGCTAATGCATATCGTTCCACGCAAAAAAGGGAAACGGATAGATAATCATGACTGCCTCACGAACTTATCTATCCATTCTCCGAGGTGTACTGCAACGGAGTACGTCCTCCTTTACTTTTATTGCCCCTTAATTTGCCTGATCTTCCATCAGGGCTCTTTCGGTGTTTCTTTGTATCTCAGCCGGCTATTCGCCTCTCCAGATACTCAGTCACTATGTTTAGTTTGATTCCTGCTTATCTAAATCGTCTTCTTAAAAGGAGTGGATTTCTGAATAACTGGTTACTTTCAGATCCTCCTCCATCTCACTGGATGGATAGTGAACCCTTAGACCTTGGTAGCCTTGCGGCTTTTCAGAGAACAACACATTACCCTCTATCTGATAAACTATTTTGTTTCAGCAGGTAATCAGCACTTAAACTACCGATTTGTCGGGGTAACCCCATTACTAAGGTTGTCCCTTTTCTTAGGGTAACTTTATTATATAACCAACTGAATATTCTGTCAATAGGTTTTTCTTGTTATTTATATGTCATTATTGAGAATATTTTTACTATTACATTCACTATTTACTCTTTCACCCTTTTTATGGCCTCAGGAATAAATTTTATCAAATCACTTGCAATCAAAGAATCCTCGCCCAGCGCCTCTCCTCCTATATCCCCGGCAAGTCCATGTATATACACAGCAGCCCTCAATGCATTTACAATTACTATTCCTTGTCCTGCAAGAGAAGCAACGATCCCCGTCAGGACATCTCCACTTCCAGCAGTCGCCATGCCGGGATTTCCTGTAGTATTTACATAGCAACGACCATCAGGGCACGCAATTATTGTCCTGGGCCCCTTCAATACAAGATAAATGTTATATTCAGCAGAAAATGCAGAGGCTATTCCGGTAATGTTCTCCCTGAAATATTCCGGATCCTTTTTTAAAAGCCTCGCCATCTCACCATAATGAGGGGTCAGAATAATATCCTGCTTATGCCCCTTCAACCGCTCAGGACTCAACCTATTGATACCTTCAGCATCGATCACAAGTGGTTTTTCCGAGCTTTTCAATATAAACTCCACAAGCTCACCGTAGCGTTTCATATTGGCGCAGCCTGAGCCGGTAGCTATTATATCTGCATAATTGACAAGCTCCCTTCTCAATTGATCAAAGCATATGTTTTCTTCATCATATGAATAGGTTATGGTTTCAATGGACATAGACTCGACTATATAATAAATGCTCTCCGGTACACAGACTTTGACCAGCCCCG
>CAZNMO010000134.1:0-5648 GCA_964574195.1 uncultured Clostridiaceae bacterium
CAGGAGCTACTATGTCGCCCGCAACACGGTTATCCCTCTTCCAATGAAGTCCTCCACTCGCTGGCGTTCTATGGAATTCAGCTCCCCACCATTCAGTGAGGAGCTTTGCTGCTACTCGTTCGAACCCAGCACCTTTAGCTCTGCTGTTCTTCCTCTTTTTCGGCTTGTTCTGCGTATCGTTCTTCTTCATTCCCTTTGTTTGGGAAGCTGACTCCGTCTTTTGTTTCGCCGTATTTTTCGCTTTCGTCAACCGCTTCTACCTCCTGAGCCTGCACCTTCATAGATGACTCAGCTTTCTCCGCTACCTTATCCAGTGCAGCTTGATATTCATCGTGTGTGATGATGCCTTTCTCCATAAGAAGTTCAGAAAGAGCCATGATTTGCAACAAGCTCACTTGAAGAGGTTCACGCATGTAGTCAACCATGCTTTGTGCTTCCGCTCGGATAACCTGTTGAGCGATTTGTTGTGAAGCAGCATAAGATTCACCACGGGTAATCATAGTGTTTTCCCACTTACGTTGTTTCTCTGATTCCTTCTGTGCTTGTTTCTGCAAACGGCGAGCTTCCTGTACACTTACTTTCGTTTCAGTTTCATTAACAATCTCGACTTTGGCCATCTTTTATTTGCCCCCTAAGATTAATTTTATTGGTTCAACATAACACTTGCGACAACGGGCTTCATACTGGAAGCTGTCTCCTTCAATGTTTGAACCTACTATGATAGTCGGTTCATACCAAAGTGAAGGATGGTCGTTGTGAAATCTTTGAATTTTGGTAGCTGGAGCACCGCACACGAAACATACGGCAGGAATCTTGTCCACAAACTCCGCTACAGCCATAAGACTTGCCATAGGCTCGAATGGTTGACAACGATAGTCCATATCAACTCCAGATACGACAACCTGAACACCTTTGTTAGCAAGAGTCTCACACACTTCAACCAGTTGTTGGTCAAAGAATTGTCCCTCATCAATCCCTACTATATCCACAGATGGATGCATTTCCTTCAGAATCTGCTTGGACACGGCTCTCGGTTCTTTCCCTTTGTTCATTTTACAGCGTATACTATTGGCGTGAATCTCTTCTCCGTCATGAGACATGATACTCTCTGTAGAGTATCTGTCATCAATATCTGGCTTGAAAATCATAGCCCGTTTGCCTGCTATTACTTCTCGCTTTATCCTAGCCATCAATGCTGTAGTCTTACCAGAATACATTGGACCAGTTATGACGTGTATGAAGCCTGTAGATGGAAAATAATAACCGCTCACAATCACACCTCTTTACTTTGTATTAGACATTACGTCCAGTGGAACCAAATCCACCTGTACCACGTTCAGTCGCTGCTACAGAAGCTAGGAACTCTTCAAGGCTCTTATGCCCTTCAGGTTTCACTTTCTCATACTTCTGGATGATAAGCTGAGCAATAGATTGTCCCATTTTCAGCGTCACAGGAATCCCGTGGAGGTTAATGACAGCCAGGCGCATATTTCCTCGGAAGTCCGCATCAATCGTGTGGCAAAGTAAATCCTGACGGATTTTTGATGTGCTACTACGAGTGTCTAATGAGCCATAGTAGCCACTTGGAATCCCTACATAGATACCAGTTTTGATTGTAAATTGTCCCATAGGCTCTAATGTAAGAGATTGAGTTTTCATATACTCTTCATCTTGTACCAGGTTAGCTTCTAGCGCAGCCAGTTCCTCTTCTGTAGCTCCAGCGAGTGATGCTTCAATATACTTCTGCGTGATACGAGCATCCCACAATGGTAGGTCTAGTCCAGCTGAATCAGCCGTTCCGTAAAAGATTTCAATTCCTGATTCTGAAAAATATGGTAACGATAACATAATAAAAGTTCCACCCTTCAACGTAGTAGTTTGTATTTCAATGATGTCAATGCTGTATACCGCTCTGCTTTCGCTAGAGCATTCAAACAGCCTTTTCTCCCAACCTCATTTGGGTCGCCGTCTTGCAGGTCACACAGATAAACATTCTTGATGTGTTTACTTAACAAGTCCGCTATCTTCAGTGCGTCTTTCAGTGCGTCTGGGTCAAGCATTATATAGACAGCGTCCAAGTCAGCTTGAATAAGTTGAAGGAGCTGTCTAGCACTTAATGTCTTTCCAAACAGCGCCGTCCCGTAGTCGCCCACGGTTGTTGCGTCAAATACACCCTCGTTAATTACAACCACACCATGTTTCTTAGCGTTGTTGAAATTGAAGATTACATCTGACTTGTTTATAGTGTTTGTTACACCAACTGGGTTAAAGGCTTTCGGCTTGATGTCTTTTCTGATAGCCCTCGCCATCCAGTATATTGGGTCATTTCTGTCATCGTATGTCTGAATAAACAGGTGATTGTCTAAATTTGTACTTTTCTCCTCGGTCAGCTTTACCTCGCCAACTGGACAGAAGCCCAAACCGTGTAACGCAATCTGTTTATCTGACAATCCTCGTGACTTAGCATAATCCAAGTACCTCTTTGCCTGTAGCGAAGCTGAATTTGATAGCAGCTTGAAGTCGCTCGGTAATGGAATGTACTTCCTTGTAAGCTCTAAATCTTGGCCAGCAATAATAAGTCGGTCAAAGACTTCCTCAAACACGTTCTGTGGCAATGGTCGATACTCTTCATAGAAGTTCACTATGTCCAGAGCGTCGTGCCAACTAACTCTTTGATAATCACTAACGAACTTTATTGCGCTACCGCCCCAACCACAGTTGAAGCAATGCCCTGCTAATTTGGAAGTGTGCATCCTGAAACGTGTCCTGGAATCGTCACAAAATGGACAATCCCAGTTCGCTTCTGTGCGGGAAAGGTTGTACTTGGCTTCACCTAGAAGTTCTTCCATGTAGTCAACGAACAAATCCCCTCACCCCTATTTCCGTATTGCTCGCATTTCACTCAAAGTCCCGTCCAGTACTGCTCGGACTTTGTATATTTCTTTCTGAATGGGACAATCATTACATACTGGATTTTGTCTATCCATAGTGTAAGGTCGTCTCTTAGTACAGTTGTGACACACGTCAATCAGCTTATCGCTGTGACTGAGAGTTTTCTTCCGTACTTCCAAAAGCTCTTCCATTCTTGACATAGCTATCACTCCCTGTGTACTCTAGTGGCTCCACCCTCCTTAGTAGCAATGAGGTATTTGTCAAAGTAAGCCTTGAGTATGTCGTTATGTGTGATAACATGTATAGATTCAACCTCTTGTTGGATTTCCATTAAGAGCTGAATCGCATTCTCACAACCAACAGCGTCAAGCCCATCGAATATCTCATCATATAAAAGGTAGTTCAAGCGCCCGTTACTTCTTGACTTCACCAGATGCTGTAGCGCTAGTGAAATAGCCAGGTCAATCCTTCTCTTTTCACCAGTCGAATTGGCTGTGTAAGACTCTCCACCTACAGCATTCAGAATACGAACCTCAAATTTGTCTCGAAGTTCACCGCTTGTAAGCCTTGTTTGAGTTGAAAACTCAATAGTGGTTGTACTCCCTGCTAACTTACTGAGGTATTCATTCGACTTCTTATTCAGAATGTGAGTGACATTGTCCAACAGATAAGACTTGATTCCAGAGTTACCAAAGCCTTCAACCCAGAACTCAAGGTCAGAAATCTCCTTCTCAATAGCTCCTCTTTGTCCTTTATTGTCCTCTAGCTTCTGTTCAAACACACTCAACTGTTTGGATTTTTCCTCAATCAGTGGGCGGTACGTTGTACCCTTCTTGGCTTCCAACTTCTCAATGGAGCTTTCCAAGTTGTCAACTCTTGACTGAAGCGACTTTCTCAAATTCGCTTCTGCTCTAATAGAAGCGTTAATTTCAGAAATTTCTCCCAATATGGTGTCTTTTTGCTTGGTAAGTTTGTCCTTTCCTTCAAGAGCCTTGCTGATAGTTGCTAGGTCTTCCGATAACTCGGCAATTACTGATGTGCAATGTTTAATCGTGTTTTTGTGTTCAGCCATTTTTACAGCCACGTGACGCATAGCCGATTGAATTGACTCATCCGATATATCTTGACCGCACACAGGGCAGTTCGTTCCTTTCCCCTGGGCAATCTTTTCAAGTTCCTCTTTACCTTCCTTGACCGCCTTTACAGACCGTTCCAATTCTCGCTCTTGGTCACGTTTATCCAAAGAGAGGTTGGACTTCATATCCTCATACTGCTTAAATGAGGCAAGTTTATCTTCAACCTTCTTCAATATAGCTTCTAACGCTCCCAGTCTAGCAGAATAGTCGTTCGAAGAACTCATATGCTCGGAAAGCTCTTTATTTGCCGTTTTAAGCTCCTCTTTTAGTTCCCCAACTTCTTCTTCAACCCGTTTCGAATCTTCAAGCTCCGCTCGTTCTAGCTGTGAAATAGTTTGTTCTACTTCCTCTATCAAGTGCAGAGTTTTCTTATCCTCAGCGAGTATTTCAGATAAGTCAGATTTCTTGGAAGAGAGCCGTTGCTTTGTTGTATCCAGTAAACGGTTGAACTCGTCAATCTGTAGAATTTGTTCAAGGATTTCTTTCTTTTCCTTGTCCGTCGCCACAGAGAACAACTTCACAGCTCCCTGACCAAACAAGATAGAGTTCAAGAAAGTATTGAAGCTCATACCGATTATGGATTCAATCATCTTGTTGGCGTCCTTGGTACTCTTTGGAGTTATGTTGACTCCATCCTTGAATATGTTACAGTTGTTTTTATGTTCGTTGTGCTTTCGGTAACGTGAAATGCGGTACTGGCTCTTGTTGTCATCCTCGAAGTCCAACCACACGTTTGTGTTCTTCTTGATTTTGTTGTTGACTACCTCGTCACCGCTTAACCCACGAACAGTCTTGTCATAGATAGCCCACACAAGCGCTTCAGAGATAGTGGACTTACCTGCCCCGTTGGATTCAAAGGCTGGGTCATCAAGGTTCTTCCCTTGAATAAGAATCAACCCTTGGTTCTCCAAAGGAACTTCAGCTTTCCTGATGGACATGAAATTCTGTATACCCATTGTTTTTAGTCTCATTTGCCTTCAACCTCCCTCAGAATATCCAGACCGACTTCCAACGCACCAGGGTTGAACTTCTTGGAGTATTCAGTGATGATTTCAGCAAGAGACATAGACAAGTCCACGTCAACTCGGCGTTCTTCTTTGAACTCCTTCTGAGCTTCCACACGGAACTTCTGCCCTTCTGGAATTTGTTCTATAAGCTTGTCAACTTTTTCCGCATCCACTTGGAATCGTATGAAGTTGCCTTCAAGCTCTTTCGTCATCTTCTCAATTTCGCTTGGGTCTTTCACCTTCACGGTGATAAACTTTGGCGCTGGAATCGGTACAAATGTTGAAGTCTTCTCTTCAGTGTCCAGTACCATGAAGCCTTTATCCTCACCCTCATCGTTAAAGCTGTGTTGAATCGGCGCTCCTGTATAGAAGTAGTTTGGGTTGCCTCCCAAGAATTGTCTCTTGTGGAAATGCCCAAACACCCCGAAGTCGAAGGCATCAGGTCGTAGGTCTTCATAAGAGAAGGCATCAGACATAGCGTAGCTTCCTTTACCAACAAATGCTCCGCTTATTCCCACGTGACCCAAAAGTATGTTAGCACATTCAGGGTGGTTCTTAGCATTCTCAGCGTACTTGTTGATTTCTTCCTTTACCATCGCAGCGTTCTTAGAGT
>CAZNMO010000134.1:5692-13244 GCA_964574195.1 uncultured Clostridiaceae bacterium
GGCGCTGGATATATGAACACTTCACCGTCGTCTTCTACGTGGTAATACTGATGGAAAGTGTCGAGTAACACAACGTTGTCCAGTTCTTTAAAGGCTTTCAAAGAGTGTTCAGGGAAATCGCTATTGTCAACCTGGTCGTGGTTTCCTGGAATCATAATGACCGTTATGTCGTCTTCTCCAAAAGCCTTGATTTCCTCAAGAATCATGTTAAACGTTACCGTGTCAACCGCTTTACGTTTGTGGAATAAATCTCCTGCAAACAGAATAATCTTGATAGCGTTGTCTACACAGTATTTTCTCATATACCTTAAAGCTTTTAACTGTTGAGTTAAACGGCTATTCCCCGTCTCAATGTCAACCTCAGCGAAGTCTGTGAACATATGTGCATGGTTATCACCGAATGCAGCTATTTTCATTTCGCTTTCTCCTCTCTACATATCAGTTAGGCTTGCTTGTCTTTATTCATCTTGTTGAGAATCTCGTTGGCTACGTTGTTCTCATTCTTGTCCGCTTCTGCTTTGTCTCTAGCTCGGTTGTCGTCCATTTGTTTCTTCTTGTTTGACCACTTCTGTTTACGTGTTTCTTCATCGTCGTTCTCGTCATCCAAGTCGAAAGCTGTTTCACGCTCGGCGTTGGATTGAATCATCATTTGGTCGGAGTAAATGTCGCAGTGGAGAGTCTCGTCAGATTGTCCGTTACGGTGTTTAGCCACATAGTAGCGTACTTCTCCATTACGTTTTTCCTCTTTCGTTTGTGAAAGGGCAATCATAAAGTCAGCAACCGCTGCTTTACCGAAGGACTCAGCCAGGTCAGCAATCGTTACTACTTTCTTTGCTAGTGCTCCACGGTTTGTCTGTGAAGCTCCCCATACAGCTGCGTTGAACTCTTGACCCAAAGCTCGGATTTCTTCATACAGCAATTCAAGCTCGTGGCGTTTCTCGCCATAGTCACGTGTTGGTCGAAGAATGTCTGGATAGTCAATGATGATTAAATCAGGTACAAAGCCTTTCGAAATACGTAACTTTGTAAGGTGAGATTTGATAGTTGATACTGTAGCCGTTCTTGTCGGATAACTTTTTACAACTAAATCTCCACGCTTCATCTTAGAGAGCCTTGACAGCGCTTCTACAACCTTGCTTTGGTTCTCCTTAATGTACTGGAAGTTCTTTTCAACGAATCGCATATCATAACGTGATGACACCATTTCCTCATTCATCTCAAGTGAGTAATGGGCGACATTGTAGCCAGCCATTGACGCTGCAGCTCCGAAGTTTACCAGAGACAACGTTTTACCAGTACCTGGAGGAGCAATTACAATACCCAGTTCTCCTCGTCCAAGTCCTCCGTGCATAGCCTTGTCTAGTAAGTCTACACCAGTAGGAACTTTGTCAATATCACGTCTGCTATAGAAAGATGGAATCCGTTCTTCAAGCGATTGGAAGTAGAACGTCCCAAGGTCGCCTATGTTCTGACCCACCTGACTAGCTTCATCAATACGATGTTTTACTTTCTCAAAGTTCGTTCCCTTCTGTACGTCGTCCACAGATTCAAGTATGGCTTCTGTAAGAGCTTGCTTTTGACCAAAGGTTACAACTTTGTCTCGAACATACTCAATATCAGATAAGTTCATTTCTACTAGGTTCTCAACAGTCCCCAAGTAGTCCTTGAATTTCTCCTTCTTTACTTTGGACGTACTACACAGAACACGAATTTCTTCCAATACCGCTTCTAAGGATGGTGGAGTTTCATACTTTTCGTAGAAGTTGAGGACGATTCTGGATAAGTCCATATGAATGTCCATCTCAAAGTACTGAGGTTTGATTACGTCCTGATACAGAGCGTAAAAGGTTGAATCACGCCACAACATAGCCAGGATTTTCTCTTGGAATGTGGTGCTGTAGTCATATATTCCACTCAAGGGTTGAACCCCTCCTTTTGGTGATTATGAAACTCGCTATAAATTAAGGTGAGAGAGTAGAAGTTGACTCCTTAAATTGCGATATTTTTCGGTATTTTGAATTGCTTTTCGGACATAGAAACCGCTTTCACCACAACTTCCTGTAGGCTCTTTGAACGGTTGATTAAATCAAATTCTGCAAGTATCTCTTGGACTTTTGGATTGTCAGGCTGTACTGTAGACAAGTCTGCAATAAACTCCCTAAACCAGTCAATTGACCAAAGGTAGGCAGGTGAGTAGCTTTCCCAGGCGTGGTAAATTCTCACTGCTTTGTCCTCTTCCCTTCCTTGTTCGTCCATATCCTCTCGGATATACATTGATAGATACTCGGCTGAACGTACTACATCTTGAATGAGTTTCTGTTTAATAGTAACAGTTTTCCGTCCCTTTTCAGTTTGCTTGTTACCTACATCTTGCGCATATTTCTCTCGGCGGTCTTCTAAGTAACGCTCAAAGTACAACTTGGACTTCTCGGAACACAACATATTTGGAAGTGGATATTTTATCTTGTTGTTCTTCCAATACTTCTTTGCCCTCTCAAATTGTGCGTCAAGATACAGGTTCACGTCCCAAGCTCGACTCTTACACAAGTCATGAATCTTCACAAACTGCTTCCAGTTCTTGTGTTCCTGTTGTTCTTTCTTTGGTAATGAACGATACCCAGCTAGATGGTTGAACTCTCGTGCTAACATATCGTAGTGTCTGGATATGGCAAATATCGCTTTCTCTGAATACGTGTGCCCACCAAGCTCTCTCAATTTCGCTTCTAGCGCTAATGTTTTTGGGAACTTGATTGGAACTCGCTTCACAGATACACGTTTGACTTTCTTCTCCACAACGCTCAACTCCTTTTTAGGTTCTTGTGGCTCCTCCTTCTCCTTTTTCTTGGGTTGTATGCCGTAGAACTCGCCTGTTAATACTATGTTGTTATTTCTCTTGTATCCATTATATCGGTCTACCTTAATCAGTTTCACGTCTGTTAACCGCTTCAGGCAGGTCTGTATCGTCTTTATGGACGTTCTTACCTTTATGGAAAGTGTCTCTTGGGACACAGTTATTATTGGATAGTTGTCTTTTGTGAACTTCCCGTGAGCTAAAGTGTACACGAGCTTACCATAGTCCAACAGAATCTTGTATAGCTTAACATCTGTCGGCGTTAGCTCCTCGCAGTCCCACACCTCATCTGGAATAACCGTCCCACCCTTTTTGAATATTTGCTCAATTAGATTCAACAATCCTCATCTCCATTATTTCAAGTCTACTCCTGTTATAAAATAAGGGAGGAATGTCAAAATATTTTCCCTATTTTGAAAAGATTATGTCAACCTAACCAACAAGTGAAGCCTATGTACAAAATAAAAAGCCCACAACCGTTATGGTTATGGGCTTGCGTTATATGTTATTTTTCGTATGGTATTGATTGGTAACCAGATTTCAGAAAATCGGAATATAGTTTTTGGTCATCCACTCTACATAGCTGGTCAAGTTTTATGTCCGCAACTCGCTCGGCTACTCTGCTGTAGTAGTTCTCCATAAATGAAGGTGCTTTCCCTTCCGCTACTAGCGCTTTCATTTGTTTATCCTGTTCTTTTAGCGTGTCTGTCGTGAATCTCTCGATTGTGTCCGCTCCCAACCAGGCTACCAAAACAGGCTTTTCGTTTGTGTCAATTTCAAAGATATAAGCAAAATCCTCGTGTCCCTCGGCTAGTATGTCACCAACATGTACTCTATTTCTGTTCATATCAACGTTTCCGATTTGATTTGCTATGAACTCTTCAAGTACTGCCTCGATAGCTTTTGCTTGTTTCTTGTCCGCTTCTAGTATTACTGGTAACGCTTCAACCTCTACTTTTAATTCTTCTGGGTTTTCCCAAACCTTTATGTCGTTTAGAATTACGTCCACCATAGTGTTCGTGCCTTCTAGCTCTGTTGCTGTTACCTCTCTAACTTCTCCTGACTCTGTGTTTGTAACTTTGAACTTAAATAATTTTGATGTTTCCAATTTAACCGCTCCTTTTAACTTGGTATTTTTGTAAGTCTCTCGCTTACAAGTTAATCATATAATAAATGTGCACAACCGTCAACTGTTTTTATGAAACTTTTTCAAAAATAAAAAGAGAGCTTTTCAGCTCTCTAATTATCCCATTATTTCAAACAGCTTATCTGCGTTGAATCCGATTCTAGCAGCCATGATGTTTACTATCTTTTTCTCATAGTCCAATCTCCACTTGGGGAACTTCTGTTCCTTGGCCATTTGTACTGCGTTATTGTGGTATGCTCCTATAAGTTGCTCAATAGGCATTTCGTTCAGCTCTTTAATAGTGAACTTATCCATTATTCAGTTACCTCCAATAGGTGTTTTACTTCCTCGGCTAGGAACGGTAGGACAATAACGTGAATCGTTCTTCCGAACTTCCCAGACACTCGGTCAAGAATTTCAGATACAACATTCCAATCTCCGCCTGCCAAGTCACAACCCATTTTGTACGGTACGCCAATTTTTGCTTCAGGCGAACTTACGACGTTGATTGTTTCCATCATACTCTCCAAAGCTGATGTTAAAGCTTTATAGTCCGTATGACGTTCATCAGTACCAAGGTCATATTGCCCGTATAGATTGAAAATCGTTTTCTCTAGTCCGTTTACTCCTGTTGTCTTAGTGTAAGAAGTCATTCCCAGGCGCTGGTCTGGCGAGAATGTGAATTTTACATCAGCGTCGTAGGCTGCAGGGTAAATCGCTTTAATAGCTCGTGCGATTCCCCCGCCCATAATCTTGAAACAGTTCGCTTGGTGCGCAATAATATCGCAATCCCCTTCTAGTAAATCACCAATTTCATATTTAATCATGTATATTCCTCCAATTAGTTTTCTCAAGTTCAATCATATCCTAGTTCAAACACACCGTCAAGAAGTTTTTAACATGATATTTTGTAAAAATCGAATTTCAGGTTCAGAGTACACTTCTACAGCATTACTCGGTAGCAATGGGAATCCTTCAGGAACAAAAATCACTCCATACCCTTCCTTGTAGTGCGCATCTGTGCGAAAACCGTGTTTGTCAAATAGTTTCTTCTGAATCTTCAAAAATAGTTGTTCCATTCATCTACACCTTCTTTATCTCAAAATGTTCATCTTTGTAATACTGGTAACGCTCCATGGTATGCTCCGACAGATGTTTGTTGTTTAAATCTAAGAAGTCATACACTTCCAGTCCGCTTCCATCTGCCTTTTTTCGTAAGCCCCTGCCGATACGTTGGAGAACTTGTCTGAACGATTTCCCTCCAGCTGCTAGCCATAGACAGTTGATTCCTGATATATCGACTCCTTCATCCAACACACTAGTAGCTATCAACACTTTTAGTCGCTCATTTTTCATATCGTTCAGTATGTTGAGTCGGTCTTCTGACGTTCTTCCTCCGTGGGTGAACTCGCATTCCACTCCGACTTTGTCCAGCATTTCCTTCAGCTTGTCACCGTGGGCTGTATAGTTGACGATAATGAGACAACCTTTGCCCTCCACATACTTCTCTGCTACCTTGTCCACAATAGACTGGTTGCGAACCTCATTCTCAACAATCCCAAGTTTGTATGCATTCTGCCAGGATAACGAGTTTGACAGGTCAGGCACTTTAATCGTCTCAAGGAACATAGTTGGTTTGGCACTGATTCCTCGCTTAATCAAGAAATCGTTGGATATTTTCGTGATGATTCCGCCAACCGCTCCGAAGAGTCTCATCACGTTCACTGGGTCTTTCTTGTCCACAGTACCCGTCAGACCGACTCTGTACACAGCATTCGTACAAAGCATCAACGTATCGTACCATGTTGTTGAACTAGCGTGATGCACCTCGTCCCCAATGAAAGCTTTCGCCGTCGATAGGAACTGCAAAACGTCCTCATGCTTCTTCATGGCTTCCTTGATTTTCTTCTCCTGATACTTGGCCAAGTCCTTCTTCATCTTCTGAAACTCTTTCAGACACCCATCACTGTCCTTTTGTGTCTGGAGTATGTGCGATACGATTTCTATGGCTTTCTCATCATAGTCCTTTTCCTCGTCTACGCCTTCAAGAGCTGCTAAGGCATCCTGCATGATTCTCCTGTTGTTTAACCCTTTCGCCAGCTCTCCGTCCAGAAGCCTTACCAAGAGCCTTACAGACTTCATTTCTCCTGTGTAGGAAATGGTATCTTTCGTTGGCTTCTTGATATACTTGCTTATCGTCGGAATCATAATCAGCGTTACGGGTTTCACGTCCCAAGCCCCATCCCCAACTTTACCCACTTTGATGTTCAGGCGCTTCTCGATACGGGCAGCTGATTGGTGGAATATCTCTTTGGAATGCGTTACAAATAGGATTGTGTCTTCACCTTCCAGATAAGGTAGGAGCTGCTTGATTATACCAGAAGCAATCTCTGTTTTACCGCCGTTAGTCGCTACGTTCACAACTCCTCTGAATCCGCTCACCGCACCCTTTACAGCGTCATATTGGTAGTCACGTAAGGTAATCACGCCACCCTCCGCATCAGGTTCAAGCAACTGGATTTCGTCAGGGACATCTATGTCATACGGCTTTCGCACGTCTTCAACTTCAGCAGTTTCAAGTATCTCCAGAACCTTCTCCAGGTGTCCTGTGGGGAATGTTTTGTTTTTCTTATCGTAAAACCTGATTTTACCATCCCAGTGACCCATTTTATAAGCAGGGTTGAAGAAATATCCAGGTTGTTTTACTGAAAGTTCCTCGTCAACCATATTCAAGAGCTTCTCATCAGCTCCCTCGATAGTTGAGTATACATTGTCAATAATGACTTTCATTTCATCACCCCGTTCAGTTTCTCTCGTTTTCTCTTATGCATAAAATAACCCTCCCATTGAAAATATTCTCCCAAAACCTTGGCGTGAGCTTTATTTACGAAGTAAATAACAAGTATCTGTATGCATATAATTACTCATATAATTCATAATTCATATTACTCATAAGCTCTTATATGCATTATATGCATTATGATACGGGGGAAAATTTTACTCATCAGCTCATAGTGTTCTATTTTGAGCTAGGAGCTTGACGAATCCCCTTACAAGGATTTTATTGGGTCAATAGTTTCGAACAAAATTAGCACATAAATAAAAAGGCAGAACGGTATATGCCGCCTGCCTTCTCTTTTTCGTTACACGTCGATTTTATTTACTACGATTGCACCTGATTCGCTGACTGTAAGTCTATGATGATTTCCTTTGTCGTCTCGTAAGATTAAACCTGCACCAATGGTAATCAGGCGTAGCTCACCGACTACATCAGTAGTTTTAAGCTCCAAGCCGTTGATTAGCGCTTGCGTATCGTTGACTTTGTCAATCAAATCATTTACCGTGTCTGTTAAGTCTTGTAATGAGTCTGCATATGTCAGTCGTCGAATTGGGTAGCCCTCTGAAGTTTCTGCCATGTTTATCCCTCCTTAGTCAAATGACACAAGCACGTCCACAAGAACGTCTATGTCAAGGTGAGTCCAAGTGCCGTCTGTAAGGTATAAAACCTCAATCAAGTCACCCTTCACGAATTTCTCATTAACGTCCACAGGCGCATCAAAGAATTGAGGTTGGTT
>CAZNMO010000135.1:0-10888 GCA_964574195.1 uncultured Clostridiaceae bacterium
GTATCACGGCATCCTCTACAGGAGTTCAATCGCTGCGGGCTTCAACTGCGTCATCTTTGCCGACGAGAGACTGCACCCAGGGCCTCTACGCGAATACGAGATCAGCGAAATGACCTATCGCGCGGATTTCGTTCGGGACATCCCCTAGACACCTTCGGTCCGCCAGCGAACTGCGAACACGTGGTGCATTGTCGCTTGTGGGCGTGCATGCGCGTTTCCCGGGTGCATCCCATGTGTTTCGTACGTGGAAACACCTCCTTCCGCTCTCTGCGGCCTTTCGGGTCCATGCCCCATCCTGACGCGGGAGCGGCCTGCACCCATCTCGAACTCGTGTCACAGAATGGCACCCTCGGCATATCCTCATGCACGGAGACCGGATTCGTCGTTGGACAGAGCGAAAGTGCGCAAAGGGGGACTAGTGGACGCAGCGTCAGCTCGACTCGGCGGTCCGGAACGGGTGGACACCGTGCCTCATGATCCCGAAACCTCGGCCTTCAAGAAACGTGCTCGGCGGCATCAGTCCGAATGGCGTGAGGCGCGTGGTCTCAGGCCGGGTACCCAGCCAGTGCGCCCCAAGGATCGGAATTGGCGCTACATCGGAAGTCGGCTCGACATTGGCGACGCCTACGACTCCGGCGCGAACTTCCTGACATCCGAAGCGCGTGCGGCCGCTGAGGCTCGGTTGGCCAATCCCGAGCCGCACCAAACCCTCGACGCTGATCGACTCTACGGCGATCTGCTTTCCTCCATGCCCATGTGTTTCAACCTATTCGGATCACTGCACGCGGACCTCGAACTCGCCGATACAGCTATTCACACGTGGTGGCCGGACGCCCCGGGGCACGTGGCTGCTGTGCGGTTTGAGTGGTCGCCGGGTCGTGCGCTCGACGGTCAGTACCTGGGCAACCGGAGCGCATTCGACGTCGCGTTCGAACTCGATCTCGGCGATGGTCGGCGGGGCGTGGTTGGCGTCGAGACGAAGTACCACGAGGATTGCAGACCGGAGGCACGGCCAGATTCGGTCAATCGGCTCCCGCGCTACGAGGCGGTCGCCGTCGGCTCTGGAGTGTTTCGCCTCGATGCGGTTGAACAGATCCTTGGGACTCGCCTGCAGCAGGTGTGGCTCGACCATCTGCTCGCGCTGTCGATGCCGCAGACGGACCCTGCGGCCTGGGCTTGGGTGAGGTTCGCACTCGTGCATCCAGCCGAGAATCCAAGTTACGCGCGAGCCGCGAGCGACTATCGCGCACTTCTCATCGATGACACGACCTTCGACGTGCGCACAGTCGAGTCATTGCTCGATGCAGCGGTCATTCCGCGAAACACCGAACAGCTGTTCAGAGAGCGATACCTGTGGTGAGCGCTAGTCGACTCCTGAATCGAGCGGTTCAGTCTCGTCGTATCCCCGCATGTACGCCTGGAAGGCCGCGTCGGTTCGTACAATCCGCTCGTCGAGCGTAGTTGTGAGTCCCCAAATGGCGCCAGCCGGGATTCGAACTCCGCATCCTGGACAGACGAAGCTCAGTTCCAACTGCGTCGGGTCAAGCACCGCCCCGCATTCGGGGCATGTCGCGGTGGTGGCCATTCAGTGCCTCCTCGCGATGGGAGTGGCCCGTCGCTCTGACATGAAGCGGCCTGTTCGACAGAGCTATCGAGCTGTCAGCCGAACGGTAGAATCTACTCGAGCGCCGGTGCGCCGCCGCTCATACCTAGCACGTCGGGCACACCGGGGAGGTCAGAATTGGGCCGTCGAGAGTTCATCGAGTCGCACGGCGGCACCTGTGCCAATTGGACCTGGAGTTGGTCGTTCGTCAACCACGCCGAACGATTCGTGATCTTCGGAGCCTGGGATGCTTTCGACGAGGGCAACCGCGCACTCATTCTCGCGGAGGACTGGGCTTTTCGGCGAGGTCGTAATCAGCCGGCGTACCCCCAAGCGAGGGAGCACATCCGATTGGTTGAAGAGGAGGGCTACGGGCTCAAGACCTTCTCTATGCAGCGCGGCATCGCTGATCCGGATAGTCCGGGTGGTCCAGCCAAGATACTCGGCTTCACTCCAGAGCTCGTCGACAAGACGCTTATTCGGATTGGCGAGTCTTGGTACGCGTCGGATGGCGGTGTCAGCGGCCGCATCCCGGAAGAAGTGGACGCGGCCGACACAGTCACCGAGGGTGCCGTTTCGGAAGTCAGGGTCAACCGGTACGAGCGCAGTGCTGATGGGCGCCGTCGCTGTCTCGCCAAGCGCGGCCATGCCTGCTCGGTATGCGGCTTCGACTTTGAGGCCGCGTACGGCCCAATCGGTCGTGGCTACATTCACGTCCACCACGTGGTGCCACTCTCCGAGGTCGGTGGCGAATACGAGCTGAATCCGGAGACGGAACTAGTGCCGATTTGTCCCAACTGCCACGCCATGATTCACAGCACTCGGCCGGCCCTTACAGTCGAGCAATTGCGCGAGCATCTGAGAGGGGCCTAGCAGGCGTATGGAGCTGACGGCGTAGGCTAGTACCACGACTGCTCCTCACCGAGAACGAAGGGCTCATGGACACACGCGACCTCCTCTGGCTGATACCAGCATCAGTGCTGGTAGTTGCGGCGGCACTACTGCTAGCTAGACGCCGCAGGCCCGAACAACAAGTTGCGGATCCTATGCCGACCGCGCTTGCGCCCTTGGCCACCCCGCTGGAACCGGTAATCGAGCAACCATGTGAAGCCGGTCGGAGTGGAGATGCGATCATCATCGGATCGAGTCCTGACGCGCCGATGCTCATGATCAGACCGGTCTCCTCGTTGAGTGAGCGAGCGGTTGCTAGAGCGATTGACGTACGCAGCGATGAGACTATCGGTCGTCTCGGTCCACTGCTGCAGGCCGTGCCGTCGCTCTTGGTGGCCGAGGAGGCTGCCGGCAAACAACTCATGGAAGTAGTCGTCAACGGGAGTCTAGTGAAGGCCGCCGACGGCAACGGGCTTCGCGCCTTTGTGATGGGACCTAGCGGCATAGAAGAGCATGCCCGGCTGTTCGAAGTCGGCAATCTCCAGAACGTGGTGAACGCGGCCGCACTCTGGCAGGTGGCTTCGGTGCTGGTCGCTCAGAAGCACTTGGCGGACATCAGCAGCAAACT
Organism: uncultured Clostridiaceae bacterium; assembly: GCA_964574195.1. GTDB lineage: Bacteria > Bacillota > Clostridia > Lutisporales > Lutisporaceae > BRH-c25. Next base: position 3,123 of record CAZNMO010000135.1, read on the forward strand.
TACTCAGATACAGAAGGGCATGGCCGGAATCTCGCGGTTCCTCGACAACCAGCGGAAGGCCCGCATCGTCGGCACGTACGAGTACCTCGGTCAAGTGTACGCAGCTTTGCAGCGTGGTGAGCTATCTCAAGCGGCAAGGCATGAGCTGGAATCCTGCGAGCGCGATCTCATCGAGATCCAAGAGCACCTCATGGCGGAGTACCGGCAGGAGGCCGACGCGCAGGTTGAGGTGAGTCCGTGGGGCACGAAGAAGACCTGCAAGGGCATCGAGACGAAGATGGACGAACTCGATCTTCTGGCTCAGGACATCGCAGTGTGCCTGGAGACAAGAATCGCCGCGTGGTGCGTCCTGTCGTTGCTTCCCGGGAGCCCGCACCAGAAGGCGGCTCGCAAGGAGAGCATCGAGGAGTCATTGCGGGCGTTCGCCGAACTGGGCCCCTACGGCCAAGACAAAGTTGGGATAGAAATCGCCAACATCAACTCGTTCTGGAATCGGAAGGCGACGCTGGCGTTGCGCAGGCGGTCCTTGGAGCGCAAGAACGCGGCCGCTGCTCAGAGCCTGTTCGGCCTGTCTGCGCATGGACTAGAGCAGATTCGGAAGAGCGAGCAGGTCATGCTTGATGCCGGCCGCACCACGCATCTGCTGCTGAGCATCGAAGATGGTTTAGTGACGGGCGCCGAAGAGACTGCCTAGAAGCGGGTCTGCGAATCCCGAGCACCCCGCCGGCGGGGGCCGACACACTCTCGGCACGGGGATCTCAGTCGCGAGCCAGGTCAACTGCTGAGTCTTGCTCGCTATCACTTGGTCGAAAGTAGCGTTCTCCGATATACGACAGATACGCGGCGGCTTGATGCGACGTTGCCCGGTCCTGGGAGGCCCGCGCTGTGGGTCCTGCAACAGCGCGAGATCAGGTCGTTGAGAATCCCCGGGTCTTCCACGGCTATCGCGTTCCGACCAGTACTAGCGCCCGTGCGTCGTCCGAAGCCCGTCCGCAGCGAGCGCAGTTCTCTGTATGTAGACTGTCATACAGATTCATACAAATGGGTACTGAGCTTCTGGCAGCATCGAGGCGGGGGCCGCGGGGCTGGCGGCAACAACGCACAGCAGGGGGTCGAGAGTTGGCGGACGAGAGGTCGGACCGAAACACGCTGAGCCCGCAAGAATGGGGGCGCGTATTCGCCACATGCAATGCTCGCACCCCAACGGGGGTTCGCGACCTGTGTTCCTATCTGCTTATGTACAGGGTGGGCCTAGGGCTACGCGAGATGCAATACCTTAAGTGCGCAGACGTGAACTTGCGTGAGCGTTGGTTGCGTACTCCGTCGGATGGCGCGCGGCCCCGTCTGGTCCGTCTGCCAGAGCGTCCCTCGGATCTGGTGAACGTCATGCGAGACTGGCTCGGAGTACGGGACGATGTCTGGAGGATAGAGAGCGAGTACTTCCTAACATCAAGGGACGGTGGGCAGCTCACACCGAGGAACTTCTCGCGGACGCTTAGTCGGCGTGCAGAAAAGGCGGGTGTGACAAGATGCGCCGTTAGCCCAAAGGTGCTGCGGAATTCGTTCGCGCTTGATCGCTTGATCAGCGGACATTCGCTGGCCCAGATCCAGTTGGCTTTGGGGCACTCCTCGCCTGGGTCGACACTCGTCTATCTTGACCAGCTTCGCGCGGCAGCGAACTTGGAGACGGAATGGTTTGGGGTTCGGGGTGATGTCGGCACCGCAGATGACGAGTATGTCCCGACGGTCGGGACATACGGGGATCGGATGAACTTCAACTTCGGCGCTCTCGAGGTGGGTGGGAGGTACGACCGGAGACAGCTGTCGGAATTCTGGGGCTACGAGGGGCACCAGGCTGTGTCGCGAAAGATCGTCGTTCCCAGCGGCCACCCCTTGATCATCCTCTTCGTAACGCTGGGGGAGACGAATGACACGCTGCTTGGCAGCATCGTGCGTATGGAGGGTGATGGGACCTCCGGCTGTCTGAAGCGACTCACCGGTTGTTGCACGGGACTTTCAGATGACGTTGTCCATCTGTTCATGCGGGAGGACAGCAGGGCCGATTTCCTGTACTGCGGGAAGGTGGGCGTTATCACTGCGGACCCGGACGGCCGAATGGGAAAGGGGTACTTCGAGCTCGTCCTCACGCCAGATGCAGTGACTGCGCTTGTCGGTGTGGCAACCTGATACCAATGCACAGCACGGCGTTCAGCGAGTCATTGCGAGATCGCGGTTTTGATTTCCAGTGCGAACCCCGATCGCTGGGCAGAGGCCCCGCAGCACGCAGCGATCGCACGAGGCAATTCGGGCTCTACAAGCGTCGCGCCCGAGCGAGACCATGTTCATGTGCAGCGACGGGCGAAGCTCACGGGGTATGCCTTGCTGGACGCGGTCCATATCGCTTGCGGTGCAGTGCCGATCGCGAACCGATGGGCGGAACCAACCAAGACGACGGACGATCCGCCAGCAGTGCGTATCAACAGGGAATACCTGCCGATCCAACGAGTACATCATGACGCAGCGCGCGACCTTTTTGCCGACGCCCGGGAGGGCGACTAGCTCCGCCTCGCAGTCCAGGTCGTCAAGCTGCCGGAGATGCGCCAGCGACGGCTCACCTCGGTTCACCAGAAGCGCATCGAGGATTCTGCGAATCGCTGCCGCTTTCTGCCTCTGAAGTCCGGCGCCGACCAACGCTCCCTCTATGACCTCTGCGGACGCCCGGAAACCGAACGCAGGATCTTCGAGAAGAGCTCGGAGCCGACGGTATGCGGGCAGATAGGCTGACTCGGTCGTCTTCACGCTGCAAATAATGAAGAGGAGTTCATCGAGTGGGTCAGACTGGTTGTAGTGTCGGCAGTCTCCGTATTCCCCGGAGAGCCTAGACGCCACTTCGGGGGCATAAAGGCTCACGAGTCGACTAGTCATCGGTGCTCACGAATACCCAAGAATCCAGGTACCGAGCCGCGGACAGTCCGAGCCCGGGAAGCGCGGCAACAACGAGCGGGGCGGGCAGCGCCAATCGGAGGACGGGGTATACTCCTTCGGCAACGCACGGGGTGAGGCGGGAATCGATCACCAGGACCGTGGAGTCGGTCGCGGACAGTCTGTACGCGCGAGGCGAAACCGCGACTGCACGCGAGTAGCCATGGCCCACGAGCGAGTCCGAAACACTTTTCGTCTGGCCAGTCACGACTACCGCGGACGGGTTCGACGGTGTTGCTGCGCGCAGTTGCAGGTGCGCCTCGGCCATTGCATCCATGCGGCGCAGCGTTGCTGGCTCATGGGAGCAACGCCGCACGTAGACCAGATGCTTTCGGCCTCCGACTCTTGCCCATTCGACGTAGGAGAGATTGGCGATGAGTGTCTCGGGCTGGTTCCTGCTTGAGCCCGACCCTCGCAGCACACTCTCTACGTGAGTCGGCGCCCCATCCCTAAGTGCCTCCCATATCGTCTCGAGCTCTGACACGGGTCGTGATCGAGCGCGGCCGAGTGAGTCAACCAGCTGCCAGCTTGGTGATTCGGGGTCGAAGTGCAGTAGCTCGAGATCGGACTTGCCCCCGATGCTTTGAAGTCGTTTGCCCACCAAGTCAACAAGGTCGTGCGCCACTTCACTGAATTCCATCTACGGGCCTCCATCTCGCCACGAGGGCGGGAACTTGAGCACGGCCACGTCGTCTCCGGCATCCTGGATTGCGGCAACGTCCTCAAGCCACTCTCGGAGAAAGCTCTCGGCATTCGGATCCGCCTCATCAGCGCGGCGAAACTCGACCGAGTAGGGCAGACTGATGCGACGGCCTTCGGCCTGGGCACTCGCGCCTCCGCACAGCCGATCCTTGAACTCCAAGTCCGCCGCGATTCGGCGTATGTCTGAGACGAAGTCCAGCACTAGGACGTGTTCCTTACCCGGCGACAGCCGAAGCCCGCGACCGAGCTGTTGGATGAAGATCCGCCGCGAATGAGTCACCCGCTGGAAGACGATCAGGTTGACATCTGGCACGTCCAGGCCCTCGTTGAAGATGTCCACAGTACAAACGCAGTCCACCAAGCCTTCGTCGAAGTCGCAGAGTATGCGGTTCTTCTCGAAGGTGGGGACGGTACGGCCGCCCAGCGAAGAGACAACTGCCGCGGCTCGACAGAAGCCCAGCGCGTTGATCCTGTCCCGCATTGTCAGGGCGTGGTCGATTGTCCCGCAGAACACGATCGCCCTCGGCTGACTAAGACTTGGCCATGCGTGGGCGACTTCTCGAACCACGGCGTCGTCCCACTGCTCGATGAAGAACATCCTGTTGATTCCACGCGGGGTGAGCTGCCCGACTTGGAGATCTTGCAGTGCATCCCACTTGATGTTGTCCGTGTGGACACGGTACTCGACATTGGCCAAGTAGCCGTTCTTCAGCCCGGAGATCATGTCGATCGAGTAGACAGGCGGCCCGAAGGTTCCCTCGAGAGAAGAGCCGTCGGGTCTCCATGGCGTGGCCGTCAAGCCGATGAGGAACGGGCCATGCTCGTTTCCGGCGCGAGTGTGTTCGAGGATCCGGCCGTACTCCGGTCCTCCGACGTGGTGGCACTCATCGATGACGATCACGTCGAAGTCGGGCAGTTCGCCGCCGCGCCGCACGAACTCCGAGACAGTGTCGACGCATGCGAACGTTGCGGTCGATCGCCGTAGCGCTGTTGACGGCGGCTTCTCGGCGCCGTTCCAAACGACGGTCTCTTCGGATGGCCGCAGCATTGGCCAGAAGGCCTTCTCGAGCTGATACACGAGGGGGTTGGTATGGGCCAGTACGAGGATCCGCGTGTCTCGGGTTGCGCGGATCCTCCTGAGCGCCTCAAATGCGGTAAACGTCTTGCCCAGACCAGTTGCCATTACTAGCAGCGCGCGCTTTCGGCTCGGATGCGCGTATGCCTCGAGCAGTGCGTCAATGGCCTCTTGCTGGTACGGGCGAGGCTCTCTATGCCGGGGCGGGCAGTCGGGCAACTGGTTTGCCCGTCGGACCAATTCCGCGCCGTCCCACAACTGAAGGGGGATTCTCATCGACCCCGCGACAGACTGCTGCCTGGCGCGGGCCGGCCCATCGAAGCCTCTTGGGCACACAATGATCGGGACGGCTGCCTGGTAGGTCCGTACGGCTTGGATTGTCCGTTCGACGACGTCTGCGCCGACAGGTCTCCTCCAGTTCTTGACTTGCACCAGATGCCGCCTGCCGAACTTGTGAGCCAGGATGTCGGCGCCCTGGTCCCCCGTCTGCCCAACCAGCCTCACGCCCTCATACCCGTCGGCCACAAGCAGCCGCATGACGGCCCGTTCGAGCGCCTGCCATGTCGTATCACGCAGTGACTCAGCGCTGATGAACGCCAACAGCCACCTCCTACGAGAGGCCCATGGTCAGGTAGCGAATTGCGCTTCTTGCCCTACTGGTCAAGAGCGGATGAGGTTCGATGTAGGAAAGGTACAGGGCGGCATCGGCCAGGCAATTCGAGTACTGCCCGGCAATCGTCCGCTGAGCGTGTTCCACGTTGGCTGAGGGCAATCCGCTGTCCTGAAGCGAATAGGCCTTGGACCAAAAGCCGCCGTCGAAGAAGCGTTCTGGATATGCGCCAAAGATCTTCACGCACGTTGCCTCTCCGACATGAGCGAGGTATCGTCCGGACGCCTGGAGTTCGGCGATGGCGTCAAGCTCGAGTCCTCGGGCTAGGGCGCGATCGACCCATTCGCCACGCTCGCGCTCATCGAGTTCCGTAGCGATGTCTTCTGCGACATCGGCGAGGAGACTGGGCATCCGCTCTCGGAGGGCGTCGAAGAAGGCGACAGCCTCCACCTTCACCGATTCCGGCGAGTCCTCTACTCGCGCGCCCCAGCGCTCGACGAGAACACGCCACTCCAGGTCAGCTTGGCTAAACTGCCCCGCATACTTGTGGGCTCCGGCGAGCGACTGATTCGCCGCGTACAGGTAGGCGGCGGCCTCTGAGGCCACGATGTTCTCCGGGCTCGTGCCGGTCGACCGGTAGATGGAGTGTTCAAGATCCAGGAATATCACTATGTTCTCGCCTCGGAATACAAGCGCCGGGAGGGCCTCCCCCTGCATGTTGATGAGCCGTGCGTCCGTTACGTAGACGTCTATTGGCGGCAATGCCGCCCGTTCCCCCGAGACCAGTTCGACCGAACAATCCGCGATGCTCAGCTCGTCATCCTTGTGGGAGTTCGCCAGCAAGACGTCTCTTGCGAGCGGGTTCTCGGTCCCGCGCGGCTTGCCGCACTTCTGGCACCCAACGAGTTCGGGATCATTGGTAGTGCCGCATACGCCGCACCGCCATGGGTCATCGATGACTAGCTCTTGGGACAGCCCGCAGCTCTCGCAGACCACTGCCGATATGGGGAGCAGGGCGTCGCATTGGGGGTTGATGCACAGCTTAGACAGCAGGACTTCGCCGCAGACGCCGCAGACCTCATCCGACTCAAGGCATTGGGAGCTGCATACGGGGCAAGTGGCCATAGAGGGCAGCGGTCGCTGTTCTGCCTTCTCCACGTGTTTCCACCACTCGGCGTCGTCGTAGAAGCCAACCTCCCTGTTGTAGAAACGCTCAAGCAGCGCCTTCTCCTCATCGCGGCTGATGCGTTTGGGGCTGTCAGTCTCCACTGACCAATAGCCCATGTACATGTCCTGAAAGCCCGGTCGTCGGACTCGCCTATACCCCTGGTACAGCTTGAATACCGGGCTCCGGTTGGCGTCGGCCCCCGGTTGATTGGGCTGCAACGAACTCTCCCCTCGCAGGTACTTCATGGCTGAGAGCCACTCGGGGCTGGACCGCTGGAAGTCCTGCTTCATGAAGTCGACCGGTACGTGATTCAGCTCAACCTCGCCCACGATGCGCCCGTACGGCTGGTCAATCGGGTAGTCCTTGATTGACTTCCGGAGCTCGTCGACCCACTCGAAGAACGCGGCCTTCTCGGCCACCCGAATGGCGCGCCCGTTTCGCACGAGGTCAATGCCATATTCGGTGGCATCGTCGTATCTCTGAATTCCCACCCAGCCCTTTACCCGCTGCTCGATCGTGCGGATGCGACCCGACTCGCAGCGCGGGCAGTCATGCTCCGCATCGGCAAGCGCCGCGCCGCACTTCGCGCATCTCTTCTGGTTCCCAATGACCTCGTCGAACCGGAACACAGCGGGGATCTTCCCCCAGCCTTGCCGCTCTACGTACCGGGTGTCGCTCCAGATACAGTGCTCGTATGCCGGGCATGGTTCCCCGTTCACAAGCAAACGAACGCTCTTGCTGCGAAGTACTGTCGCGTATCGCCGTCCTAGCTCTCTACGTATTGTCGCTAGACTGTATTTGGAGAGGCGCGCCACGAAACCGGCGTTTGTGTCTCCATCCGGCCACCACGAACGGATCTCGATCTGGGTTCCGTGCTCGAATCCGTCGGGCTTTGCAACAAGCTCGAACGGAACGAGGTAATCTCCAGTACGAACTAGATGGTCAAGGTCGATGCGTACGCGCACCGCCTTCTCGTCGCCCCTTCTTGCGGTCGTGAACTCAGTGATTCGCCCGATCTTGCCGGTGGCGATGTTGAAGCCCATGCCGAACAAGCCGAGCGTGTCAAACGGGTTGTTCGAAGTGTAGCCAGCTCGGATTGACCTTTCTGCGGCGTCCTTGTCCAGGCCCGGACCGTTGTCGCGGATCAGTACGCGACCGACGCCCCGCGAGACTTCCGACGAACGCGGTAGTTCCACGAGCACGGTCGGCGCAGCGATGGGCTGTCCCGT
>CAZNMO010000135.1:10898-13067 GCA_964574195.1 uncultured Clostridiaceae bacterium
CTCGCACAGGGCATCTAGCGGTTGGAGCGGCGTACGCGTCAGCGCCACGAGCACCTGCGGGTCCGGGGTCAGGTTGAAGGAATCGAACTGGCCCAGATCGCGATCTTGCTCGGTCATCTTCTCCCCCTACGTGGTTGCTCGCGGGCTCCGGTGCAGAAACTCGGCCATCGATGATGCCACGGCCCTTGCGAGACCTACTGGCACGCCGTTGCCGACCATCTTGAACTTGTGGCTGAGTGGCATGTCCTCAGGAAGTGCGTACTCGTCAGGGACTCCTTGTAGCCGCATTGCCTCTCTGACAGACAGGCGCCGGGGCAGAGTCGGATGGAGATGCACTTCGTTGTTCCCATATGCCACGGTAGGACTGTATCGCCACCGATGCAGGCGTTTGAAGCTCTTGCGCGAATCATCGCCTTCGTCTACGAGAGCTATGCGCGGGCTGTGAACACGGAACGTGTCCTGCGCGTTTGGCGTATCTGCCGACTCGGCAAGATCGCAAATGTGGTGCGAGACCATGAGCTCCGCCGGAGTCCCGATGGGTGGTTCCGACGGTTGTCCAAATGCGTTGGTCGACGGCCAATCAAAGCGGGTCTTTGCATCGCAAAACCGGGCATCAACTGGCCAGGGGAACCATCCGCGAGATCCCTTTGCGAGTGCTTCTCCGGCGAGCGAATCCGCGAGCCGATGTTCGACGCCAACGATGAACACCCTCTGGCGATCTTGTGGAACGCCAACGTCTAGGGCATTGAGCAGTCGATAGTCGACTGCATAGGACTCTTCGAGGTCCACGATCAGTCTCATCAGGAACTCACGATGCTTCTTCGTGCGGAGCAGGCCTGGCACGTTCTCGATAACGAAGAAGTCCGGCGACATACGGAGTATGAGCGCGGCGAAGACCTCAGTCAGCACCCCGCGATCCCCAAGCGCACCTCGGTTCTTGCCTGCAACTGAGAAATCCGGGCATGGCGGCCCCCCGATCACGCCCCAGAGCTGCGGCGGCCCGTCAGGGAATGCTGCGTCGACGACGGCTGCGGCTTGCAGGTTCTCGATCGGCCGACGCTCTTGGATGACCGCCTCGCGTCCGGATATGCCGCTGTGCGCCATGCCGTATTCAAAGCCTCGAGCGAACTGTGGGTTGCACTCGTTGTGCCACACCGCCATGAAGCCGGCCTGAGCGAACCCGATGTCCAGAAAGCCAGCACCTGTGAAGAATGACAGGTACTCTATGGGCGGGTCCTGAGGCGTCATGGCGCTGTGATGCTCCTTCGGCGCGATGTGGTCACGGGATATACTACCTTCTCGAGTGGGCACCTTGCTCGATTCGGCGGACGGCCGTGCGAGGAACAGCCTGGTCGGTTCGTGGGTCCATCTACGGAGCTGTCTGCTGATGGGCGTATTCGCGCCAAGACGGAGGCCGTGTGAACTTCCAGTTCGATGCGCTGAACGTAGGCGAACGGTATGACAGGGTTCAGCTCGCCGACTTCTGGGGCTATCGTGCGCGGCAAGCCATTTCGCGCGGTATCGTGACGCCCGTCGGCCATCGACTGATCATCCTCTTCGTGACCGAGCGAAAGCACGCCGGGATGACCCAGTATGTAGATCGCCTCGCGGGCGACTGCCTTCAGATGGAGGGCGACGGTCTCGCTTCAAGCCATCGTCGTTTGACCGCACAGGTTGGCTCGGCGCCCGGTGACGATATTCACCTCTTCTTCAGGCGTGCCCAGAAGGAGCGATTCGTCTACTGCGGCAAGGTGCGGGTTACCTCGGCAGACTCGACACAACCGAATGGCTACTACTGGCTGCAGCTTGACCCGGCCAACGCTTCCGTTGTTGCGGCCGCCCTGCGGGCGTGATCGTCGCTGCCGCCGAGCGGCGCAGCCGATGCTGGCGTGGCAAGGCTTCGTGGCGCGTTGGCGTCCAGGGTACTGCCCGGGCCCACTGCACTGTCGGTCCTTCGCAGACGCCCACGCCGCTACTCTTCCCCTGGCGCTTGACCCTGGATGAAGAGCCCGCACGGGCGGCGCGGTCCGTATAGACTCGGCGCGATGCCTGGTCTCAGCGGCCAACGCGTCTGGCGGCGATCGGCAATTCCGCCAATTACTCGCACACATGGTTGCCCTTCGGGTCCCCACCCCGACGGTCATCCCCGCCCGGCCCGGTCGCCCTGCC
>CAZNMO010000136.1:0-5102 GCA_964574195.1 uncultured Clostridiaceae bacterium
TGCGCCTGCCATGCCCTTGGAGCCCGCCAATATGCCTATTCTTCCATAGCTTCCCTTATGAGTGGCTCTGTCCCTCTGCTTTATTATGCCTTTTACATCCGTATATTCAGTAAGGCTTGTATACGGGCATTCCTTCACCATAACAGCAGTTGGAGTATCCAATATACCTAAGATATATTTATCCATTTCACTTTTCATTTTTTCACGACCTTCTACTTCCTACATGCTATACTCGACCTTGTTCTTGCCACCGGTCTTTGCCTTGAGCAAGGCTTTGTCAACATCAGATATGAGCTGTTCCACTCCTATATCCGGTATATATTCTCCCACGCCAAGGCTTATAGTAACTTTGTCCCACTTTGTACCAAAGTTTTCTGTCTCTATAGAACCTCTGACCTTTTCAGCAACTCTGCCCGCATCCTTCAATGCTATATTGGGAAGCAGGATGACGAACTCATCTCCTCCCCAGCGGAACAGCATATCCGTTTCCCTAAGTGTATTCCTGACCGTAGACGAGATATCCCTCAGCAGTTGGTCCCCTATATTATGTCCGCAAAGATCATTTATCTGCTTGAAATTATCTATATCAAACATTATTAATGAAAAGGTGCAGTTATACTTTATTTTAATGTCAATCAAAGACTTGATGTAATGCTCAAATTTTCTTCTGTTATATGCTCCCGTTAGCATGTCGTAGGTTGCCATTTCTTTCAGCTTTGAGTTGACATGCTTAAGTTCCCGGATATACTTCCCAAGCTTTTTTTCATAGGTTTTCTTTTCAGAAATATCCCTGGTCGTACCTATGTATCCAATAAACTCATTGTCCCTATATACCGGTTTTCCCGACACCTCTATCCATATGCTCCGCTGGTCCTTGCACAAGAATTCCGCATCGAGAAAAATAATATCCTCTGAATGCTCCTTTACCCTCTCCCAAACTCTCCGCTTCCACTGTTCCGATAAATTCTCCCTGGAGCTGCTGGATACGAAATCCAGTATGCTTCTTCCGACCACTTCATTGGCTTCAAAGCCCGTTATCTCCCTGACGGTAGGGCTGACAAAGGTAAAGACAAGATTCACATCCATTTCCCATACAATGTCTCTTATGTTTTCAAGCATGTATTTATACCGGTTAAGCAGTTCTATATCTGTACATCTTTCCTTCTCCATTTAACCACCCGCCATCATTGAATTTGTCTATGCCATTATTATACAATTATTTATTAAGCTTAGGAACATCTTTTATCTGATATTAATGTTAATATCTATTGATATTTCATACATAGTCATTATATATAAAAAGCAGCCAATCCTGGTCTTACCAAGACTGGCTGCCATTGCAACTGTGTTTAAAGCCTGCTGGCGAATATTTCTCCTATCTCACGGGCGTTCACCGGCTTATACATGTAATAACCCTGAACAACACTACATTTTGCATTTCTCAGGAACTCCACCTGAGATATATTCTCAACACCTTCGGCAATAGTCCTTATTTCAAGGTTGTTGGCCAGCGCGATTATTGCGTTGATAATTGCTTCATCCTTGCGATTCATAGCAATTCCCTGTACAAATGTCATTGCGATCTTCAGCCTGTCAATAGGAAGCTTTTTCAGATAGTTAAGTGAAGAATATTCTGTTCCGAAATCATCTATGGAGATCCTTACACCCATACGCTTAAGCTGCTCAAGGGTGGAGCTTATGGTATCGACTTCCTTCATAAGCACGCCTTCAGTTATCTCCAATTCAAGATACTCAGGCTCCAGACCGGTTTCATGCAGTATGGCTGAAATCTTGTCAAGTATTCCCACATCCATGAACTGCTTTATTGATAGGTTAACTGCTACAGGCACAGCCATATAACCCTTGTCCTGCCACTCCTTGTTCATTTTGCAGGCTGTTTTCAGCACCCATTCTCCAATGGGCACAATAAGCCCTGTTTTTTCGGCTATGGGTATGAAATCTCCGGACAACACCTTACCAAGCTCCGGGTGATTCCACCGGGCAAGAGCCTCCAGCCCGACTATATCACCTGTATTTATATCCACCTGCGGCTGATAATAAAGCTCCAATTCATTCTTTTCGATTGCCCTGTACAGGTAGTTTGTCAGCCTCATCATCTCTATCAGGTTTGTTTTCATTCGAGGAGTACATATTTCATATTTGTTCTTACCTTTTTCCTTAGCCCTGTACATGGCAATATCCGCATTCTTTATGAGCGTATCACCATCTTCGCCATCTATGGGATAAATGGCAATCCCAATGCTGGCTGTTATATAGACCTCATAGCCATCCAAATTGAACGGCTTTTCAAAAGCCTCCAATATCTTTCCGGCGATTATCTCACTGTTTTTCTCATTTTGGGTATTTTGTATCATGACGAGGAACTCATCACCGCCTATCCTCGATATGGTATCACTGATCCTCAGAGTTTGAGAAAGCCTTCTGGCGACCTGTGATATCAGTTCATCACCTATGGCATGGCCCAGGGAATCGTTGATAAGTTTGAAAGAATCCAGGTCCAGGAACATGACTGACAAGGGAAGCTGATTACGCTGACTTTCATGTATCTTCCTGTTCAGGTAGTCGTTAAACAGCCTTCTGTTTGGAAGTCCTGTCAAATGGTCGTAGAAGGCAAGCTTCCTTATTTCACTCTCCATCTCTATCCGTGACTTTATCTCATTTTTAAGTTCCTTATTTGCGGCATCCAGCTCCTTTGTCCTCTCCGCAACCTTGAGCTCCATTTCGTCAAAGGCTTGCCGAAGCCTTTCCTGGAAATGCTTTGTCTCCGACAGATCCTGAAATATCGATACCGAGCCGTATGCCTCACCCCATTCATCCATAAGGGTGGAAGTCGAAAAAAGCACTGGTAGTTCTCCTTTTTCCTTGGTTTTCAGCACTAATTCGTTCGTACTGTCAGAAACAGAACTTCGTACAGCCTGCTCATTAGAAAATAAAATATCAATGGGCTTATCCTTGATTTCATCTTCCGAATAACCCAGCATTTTCAATGTTCCTTCATTAATATTCTTAATGATTCGATCCTGATTCGCAATTATCAGGCCCTCCCGCATTGTCTTCATAACGTCCAGTGCTACATTTTCAGGCCCTAGCTTCATAAGGCGGAATTTTATGCTGGAATACCAGAAGCCAAAAATAGTAATCAGGTTGAAAACATTAGCCAACGGAGGCAGCAACGGGAAGCCAAGCATAGGCAATATTGCATCAGTAAGTGAGCCAAGGATCAATGCAGCCATAAATGTCGTTGCAATGATTACGGACAGCACCTGCTCCCTTCTGAGAGCAGTTTTTCGTCCCCAACTGTAAAGCAGGTATATGCTAGTCAACGAATATGGTAAATAGTATAGGTTCAGGAAGTTATTCCATAAAAAGCCTTTATCTGACGAGGTCAAATAAGCCCATCCATAGGAGATCCATACTATGTCCTTTTCAGTTACAGGTGCGTAAAGATAATATAAATATATACAGATTGCAGTAGGTAAGTAGAAAAGCAAAAGCAAAAGCGGATTGGACAGGAATCGGTCCTTTTTTACCAGTACCAGACTGAAATGCAACAGAACACAATAGATAGGACTCCAGAATAAAGTGGCGGACCTGCGGAAAGAAGTTGCGGTTCCAGCATCAGTAACTGCGCTCATCATTGCGAGCATAAGGCTCCAAGCGGCTAAAAGAAGACATAATAAAAAAAAGATACGATTCAGTCTGTTTTTTGAATCATGCTGAAAAGTACTTATACCAGTAAACATATAGCTTATACAAGCCAGAAGATAAATAATGACCATGACACTCATAAATGCAACTACTCCATTTGGTCAGAATTTGTGAATATTTCTAAGTATATCATATTTTAGCAGATTATTCTGCAATTTTTTTCCAACAATTATGGAGTCATGGACATTATGAAATCAAAAGGTGTCTAACAGCAGCTTAACAGTCAATACAAGCGCAATAGTTACAAATATTGGTTTTATAACCTTTGAGCCGTTCTTTATAGCCACCTTGCTCCCCACCCTCGCTCCGACGATCATAGCAAGGCCCATGGGAATCCCTACCATGTAGAATATTTTACCGTTCAAGGCGAACATCACCAGTGAAGTAATATTGCTGACAAAATTCAATACCTTGCTGTTACCGGCAGCAACAGTAAAATCAAAGCCATATACACTAATGAAAAGGAATATCAGAAAGGAGCCTGTTCCGGGACCGAAAAAACCATCATAGAATCCTAGGGCGAAGGCAAAAATACAGCCTTGTACCTTATTTCTGTCAGTCAGCCCCTTGAATCTGTCTTCATTGCCGAAATCCTTTTTTGTAACTGTATATATGGCAGTTGCAAATATAAGTATCAGTATTATCAGCTTCAGAAATCCCTGGTCTATCTTCAGTGCCGTCAACACACCGATTATTGAGCCTACAAGTGTACATGGCACAGTATATTTTAGAAGAGGAATAAAGACTTTCTTCTCCCTGATGAAGGTATATGCACTGGTGATCGCTCCGCAGGTGCTGGCAAATTTGTTGGTTCCAAGTGCAAAATGAGTTGGAACTCCCACTGCCAAAATCGAAGGAAGGCTTATCAGTCCCCCTCCTCCGGCTATTGCATCCACAGCAGCAGCAGTAAAACCCACAAGGCATAATAAAAAGATATTGATCAAGCTTGGTTCGAAGTCCATATATTACTCCTGTCAATTGATAAAAATTGAGTGTTATATCATATAACGCCGAAAAATCCGATCGTAAAGCCCCCTATCACTGGATGGAACAGTTCAAAAGCGGAGGAATCACTTGCTTTTTCCTTGACAAAACTCCCGGCAGCATTATTGAATTCTTCCCCTTTTTCCCTTCAAAGGCCTTGGATATAAGTTCAGTATTGCTTCCCGCAAAAAGAAGCTCGGTTCTCTCATTGTATATATCCGTCAGCATAAAAAGCACCATGTCAAGATTCGTCTCCTTGTATACCTTGTTCATGAAGTCCAATATCCGGTCCTTGACCTCCAGCAGCTCATTGCTGTCCATAGAGTTTACCTGACCTACTCCCAGCTCCAGCTCACCCATCTTGAACTGCTTGAAATCCTGGTAGAAAA
>CAZNMO010000136.1:5112-13061 GCA_964574195.1 uncultured Clostridiaceae bacterium
TTTCCGCCATATTGGAGCCTGCCCTGAACATAGCGACGGAAAACTCCTCCATATCCAGTCCCGCTATTGAAGCCAGGCTATCTGCCGCTTCCCTGTCCATTTCGGTACAGGTGGGTGATTTGAAGGCCAGGGTATCCGAAAGTATTGCAGAACAAAGCAAACCTGCTGTCTGCCTGTTGATCTCAATATTGTTCTCCCGGTACATATTCCTTATGATGGTCGCAGTGCAGCCCAAAGGCTGGTTCCTGAAGTAGACCGGTCCTGTGGTCTCAATATTTCCTATCCTATGATGGTCAATGATCTCCAGTATCTCGGCTTCCTCAAGGCCATCCACCGCCTGGGATCTTTCGTTATGATCCACCAGAACCACCTGCTTTCTTTGCAGGTTGATCAGTGAGGCTCTTGAGAGCATTCCTACCATATTGTTGTTTTCATCAACAATTGGGAAATTCCGGAATCTTTTTTTGACCATGACCTCCTTTATGTCATCTACATAATCATTAATGTTAAAGGTTACAAGTCCTTCAGATTTCATGAACTGCCGGATGGGTATGCTCTGATTGATAAGCCTTGCCACAGTATAGGTATCGTGAGCTGTTATTACTATGGCGCAATTGTTTGCGGCAGCCAGCTTCTTTATGGAGCCGGCCACAGGAATTCCTCCGGTCACTACAATACACTGGGCTCCGGTTTCAATGGCGCAGAGCTGAGATTCATACCTGTTTCCGACGATCACGATATCATTCTTATTTATGTAGCCCTCCATTACATCCGGATTCATTGCGCCAATCAGCACATGTCCGTTTTCTATGGAGTCATCAATGTCTCCTACGACTATTTCCCCCTCAAGCACCTCGATCATATTCTTATAAGGTGTTTTCGCCTGGGACAGTATATCGTTGTCATATATATCCATAAACGAATGGGCTATGTCATCAACAGCAATGATACCATCCAGGGTGCTGTTGTTACGTGAGATGGGAAGTGTTGTGATACCGCAGTTCTTCATTATCTCCCACGCCTTTTTCAGTGATATCTCCGGCTCCACAAGGGGTACCTTCCTGATATTGATATCTCTGACCTGTGTCTTGACATCGGTGATATATTCCGGCTCTTCAGCCTTGAAGTAGTTGAGCACAAAAAGTGTCTCGCTGTTTATTTCACCTATCCTTTTGGGGACATATGCATTGCTGCCTGTCAGCATATTCTTGAACTTGGCATAAGCAATGGATGAACATATGGAATCGGTGTCTGGATTCTTGTGGCCTAATACATTTATTTCTTTATTCACTCATGTTCCTCCTCCAGCATTGTCTTTACCTTCTCTGTACAATAACCTATAAAATCCTCAAAGTCATCCTTCACGATGACCCTGCATTTATCAATGATCTTGCTGGCTTCGGGTATGTTGATGCTTATCCCGTGTTTTACCTGCATCTGACGGTTATATCTCCCCGCAAAGGCTATACTGCTTAAGTCTTCAAGCTCCATATAGCCCGAAAACCTGCTGAAGCACTTGTCTACCGACATATCCTTCAAGCCATAGTAGCCATCCAACAATTTGCAAAGCTCCTTCTCCAGTTCATAGTCGGTCAAGCCTTCATAAAAAGCAGTCAACAGCCCGCGGTCAGAGCTTGCGATGTTCATTTCTATTCCCATTTCTATGAAATTGTGTGCCTTCCATAAACCGAAACTCTCCGGTATATTGCAGGCTGCAATTACTTCCTTCTCTATCTCTGCTGCCTTCTGGAAGCAATAGCCCTTACCACTTCTATAGTGTTCATCGCCATAAAAATCAAGTCCGTTGGGATTAACGGTATGTGTCGCCAGGGCCTTGGCAAAATCGAGAAAACCTTTGTTGTGCTCCTCAAAATATCTGTATAAGCCCCAACCTATATCGTGGGTCTGGTCGTGTGAGAGACAGCATCTTATAACAGTATCTGGAAAAACGGAGCCCAGGACAGTCAGGTTGTTCATATAGCCCAATACCTTTTTGCTGAACCAGATATGAGTAATTGGAAACATAGATTGCTCCTTATAAGTGTTTTAATACCTACTTATATATTAATATATTATTGCTATTTAATCAAAGAAAACATCCTGCAGATAGATCAAAAGATAACACGGTCCCATACCTATACAAAATCTGTTTAAGCTTCGCTGAAACAGATTTGTGTTACCTTGATTTTCTTTGCGGCGGAAACAATCTACATTAGTGTATATCCGCCGCAAATTATATAGCTGCAAAAAATAATTAACCTCTATACAAGCATTCCACCGGTATAGAGGTATTCCGCATATTACAGCTTCTATTTGCTTAGTATCTCTGCCAGCTCCAGACCGCTGTTCCGCTCCATGACAGTCCTTATAGACCACTCATTCTGGAAAAGCAATACAGGGTTATCATATTGATCCCTGGCTATCATTGTGTCTGTTGTACTTCTGAAGGTCCTGGGATCAAAGTTCTGGGACTTTACCCAACGGATGTATTTGTAAGGTGTATGGTCTATGTTCACATCCACCCCGTACTCATTTTTCAGCCTATATTCAAGCACCTCCAGCTGAAGTACCCCGACTACTCCGATAATATACTCCTGAGCTATGGAATCCGGCTGATGGAATATCTGTATGGCACCTTCCTCGGAGATCTGGTCGATCCCCTTCATAAACTGTTTCCTCTTCATGGAATTCTTGGTATATACCTTTGCGAAATGCTCAGGTGCAAATACCGGTATCCCTTCAAATTTAAAGGAGCCCCCCTCGCACAGGGTATCGCCTATCCTGAATATTCCGGGGTCAAAGACTCCGATAATATCCCCTGCATAAGCCTCTTCAACTATTTCCCGGTCCTGTGCCAGGAACTGCTGTGGCTGTGAAAGCTTTATCACTTTTCCAGCCTGTACATGGTTTACTTCCATACCTTTAGTGAACTTTCCGGAGCATATCCTGAGAAATGCTATCCTATCCCTATGGGTAGGATTCATATTTGCCTGTATCTTGAAAATGAAACCTGAGAAGCTTTCACTATCAGCTTCAATTTCGCCTGTATCAGCATTCCTTGACAGCGGCGGTGTAGTCAGCTCAAGAAATTCCTCCAGAAAAACCTGCACTCCGAAATTGGTCATTGCGCTTCCGAAAAATACGGGAGTAAGCTCTCCCTTCAGTACCTTGTTACGGCTGAATTCATCACCGGCCATATCCAGGAGCATGATATCCTCTATCAGTTTGTTATGTGCCTCTTCTCCCAGAAGGTCATGGAATATCTCATCATCCACGTTCTTCTTGGAGGAGGCTATTGCACTTTGCCCATGATCTCCGCTATCAAAAAGCTCTATCTGTGAAAGCTTTCTATTGTATATTCCAAGGAAGCTCCCGCCTACCCTTATAGGCCAATTCATAGGATAGGATTGTATTCCCAGCACCTTTTCGATCTCTTCCACCAATTCAAAGGGATCCTTACCGGCTCTATCCATTTTATTAATAAAGGTAAAAATCGGGATGCCCCTCATTTTGCAAACGTGAAACAGCTTTTTGGTCTGCTCCTCCACACCTTTGGCGGAATCTATTATCATCACGGCACTATCCGCAGCCATAAGTGTCCTGTAGGTATCTTCGCTGAAGTCCTGATGTCCCGGAGTATCCAGTATGTTGATGCAGTAATCGTTGTACTCAAACTGCATAACACTTGAGGTAACAGAGATACCTCTCTGCTTCTCTATCTCCATCCAGTCCGAGACAGCATGTTTTTGTGTTTTTCTTGCCTTGACCGAGCCCGCCAGACGTATCGCGCCTCCATAAAGCAGCAGCTTTTCTGTAAGGGTGGTCTTACCGGCGTCCGGGTGGGATATGATCGCGAAGGTCCTTCGCCTTCTTATTTCCTTCAGTATTTCCTGTTGTTCAACCGACATTTCATTACTCCTCTAAAAAGTTAATTAGAATATTATATTGAACGCGCATAAGTTATTACACTTGGGCATGGCGCGAATTCAATGAAATCAAGGAAATATTTACGCGAAATCCGATTATAATGTAAAATGTTTTTCGCGAAATATTTTCTTCTGTATTTTACATTTTTTTATCCAGCTATGCAAACCCTATTTCTACCGTCGTTTTTTGCTTTGTACAAAGCCTGGTCCGCCATCCTGACAACTTCATCACTGGAGCTGTTCTTTTCCACAGAGGTACAGCACACTGCACCAAAGGAGCACGTGACTTGCAGCTGGCTGTCCTGGTATTGGATCACATTTTCGCATATCCTCTGTCTTATGCTTTCAAGCCTTTTGCTTATACCGCCAATATCTCCAGAATTTCTGAAGATCACCGCAAATTCTTCTCCTCCATATCGGCATACAAAGTCTTCATTACGCACTTCATCCTTGATTATTCCTGATATCTGCTGAAGCACCATGTCACCACAGAGGTGTCCGTATGTATCATTGACCTTCTTGAAATGATCCAGGTCAAGTATTGTGAGGACAAAGGGCAAACCATATTTTCTATAGTCCTCCATACAGTTCGCTATCTCCTTGTTGAAGAACATCCTGTTGTAAAGGGCTGTAAGTCCGTCAATAAGAGCCATTTCCTCAAGCCTTGAATAAAGCTTTGCATTCTCAAGCGCCAGCCTTATTGCAATTGCCAGGGTATTCAGGTACCTGCAGATCTCCTGCTGGAAATAGCTATGTCTTGAGTGTTCAAGATATATTATTCCAAGCATCTCAGTTTTTCCTGCCAGAGGCACTACGACCGCCGATCTTGTATCCTTTCTCTCATTAAAAGACTCTCTCAATTCACGTTCCGTAAGTATGAACGTCTCTCTCTGCTGACCATATTTCTCGTATAGCTTATCACCGACAGAATTCATCATAAGCGCTTCCTGTCTCGAAAGACTGCTGGCCTCCACTTTGTACCTTTCCCCGTCATGCTTGAATATAGTACAGCTTCCGGCCCCCAGTACCCCTATAAGCATATCGTTGATGATCGAAAACAGGTTCTTGTAGTCTGTCACACTGTTAATGTACTCAAAAATGTTTATTATCGTGCTAAGCTCATTAACTCTTTGCTCATACATGATATTCAAAGCTGCAGCTTCCTGTAGACTGCTCTCAACGCACAGCTGGTAGCTGTTCAGCTTATCATTCACAGCTCTAAGCATATCGCAATTCTCAACATTGCCGATTCCGCAGTTCATCTCAACACCCCCGAATATTGTCTATATTCCTTTTAATAATACTATTATTTTCTTACTGTATCAATATTTATATGTTCAATAAGCCTACAAAGTTAGAAAAGCATGCTCTCCAGTGCAATATGCAAGGCAAGCATGCTTTTTCATCTTTAAATATCATCAATGCATTCACTTATGGGTTCTCCCGCCGGCACCATAGGAAGTACCAGATCATCAGGGTGGATCATGCACTCAATTACAACCGGCTGATTCAACCTCAAAGCCTTTTTGAGAACCTTCTCCACATCCTCGTTGGAGGTTATTTTCATTGCCTGCACTCCAAAGGCATTGGCGATCCTTGTAAAGTCCACATCATCTCCCAGACTTGTTTGAGAATATCTTTCATTATAGAATATCTTCTGCCATTGACGCACCATACCGAGGGAATTATTATTGAACAGCACCTGTATAATAGGAAGCTTGTATTTTGCTATCGTGGACAGTTCAGCTATATTCATCTTGAAGCTTCCGTCCCCTGCCATATTTATTACCCTGCATTCCGGCTTCCCCACCGAAGCCCCTATTGCGGCTCCAAGTCCATAACCCATTGTCCCCAACCCGCCTGACGTAATAAATGTCCTGGGATCTGTAAATGGGTAGTACTGGGCAGTCCACATCTGGTTCTGCCCTACCTCAGTGGTTACTATACTCTTGCCCTTGGTCAGCTCGTGAAGCTTACTTATCAGATACTGCGGGTTCAATGCACCGTTGCTCTTGTAACAGACAGCATAGGTCTTTTTCCATTCCTGTATCTGCCGGTACCATACTCCTGTCTGTTTCTCCTCCACTCTATCCAGTAGCAGCTTCAAAAACTTCTTCACATCTCCGCATAGCGGTATCCTTATATCAATATTCTTTCCAAACTCCTCGGGGTCAATATCTATGTGTATTATATGCGCATACGGAGCGAAGCCGTCGGCCTTGCAGATGGTCCTGTCACTGAAACGGGCACCTACTGCTATTAGTAAATCACAATTGCTTATGGCCATGCTGGACACCCTTGAACCATGCATCCCAAGCAAGCCCATAAAGCTCGGATGGGTGCCCGGGAAAGCTCCGGTGCCCATTAGGGAGCAAGCAACAGGAGCCTTAAGCTTCTCTGCAAAATTCAACAGCTCCCCACAGGAATCAGATATTTTGACCCCGCCCCCGGCATAAATAACAGGCCTTTTACTGTCGTTTATCAGCTCTACAGCCTTATTCAGCATTACCAGTTGTTCTGCTGACATTTCAGACAGGCTTTCGGTCTTATAACTGGTGTCTACGACTGCAGTCTCATATTCCATTTCTGCCGTCTGAATATCCTTGGGTATATCGACCAGAACAGGGCCGGGGCGTCCAGACCTAGCGATCTCAAAGGCCTCTCTGACAGTCTCTGCAAGCTTGCAGGGACTTTTGACAATATAATTCTTTTTGGTTATGACCTTTGTTATTGCCGTGATATTCAGCTCCTGGAAAGAATCCTTACCAAGCAGTGGCCTTGCCACCTGTCCAGTAAACACTACCATTGGGACCGAATCCCTGTGTGCAGTTGCAATGCCTGTAACAGTATTTGCAGCTCCGGGGCCCGAGGTAACAAGCACGACCCCCACCTTTCCTGTTGCTCTTGCATAGCCGTCTGCTGCGTGGGTCGCCGCCTGTTCATGGGCGGTCAGTATATGCCTGATATCCTGGCTGTCATACAAAGCATCATATATATTTATAACCGTTCCCCCGGGAAACCCGAATACTGTATCCACGCCCTGTTCCCGGAGTAATTCTATCAGTACCTGTGCACCTTTTAATTTCATATTCCTTACCTCCAACTATAGCAGTGTGACACAAATCTGTTGAAGCTTCGCTTAAACAGATTTTGTATCAGATAGAATACTCTCAGCAACCAGGTCTCCCATTTTCTCTGTCCCTACTACCATTGTCCCCGGCTGTTTTATGTCCTCTGTCCTGTAGCCTTTGTCCAGAACCTCGTTTACCGCCTTCATCACCATTTCAGCCTCAGCTTCCATGTTGAAGGCATATCTCAGCATCATTGAGCAGCTCAGTATTGCCGCAAGAGGGTTCGCCATGTCCTTCCCTGCAATATCAGGCGCCGAACCGTGTATAGGCTCAAATATCCCTGCTCCGGAGGAACCCATGCTGGCTGATGGAAGCATCCCCAGGGAGCCTGTTATCATGGAAGCCTCATCACTAAGTATATCGCCGAAAAGGTTCTCAGTAAGCAGTACGTCGAAAGCTCCGGGATTCCTGACCAACTGCATTGCTGCGTTGTCCACATACATATATGAAACCGCTATATCCCCATACTCCCTGGCCACCCTGCCGGTGACCTCCCTCCATAGTCTTGAGCTTTCCAGCACATTTGCCTTGTCTACTATAGTAAGCCTCTTCTTTCTTTTTGCTGATATTTCAAAGGCTGTTCTTGTGATCCTCTCTATTTCATGGTCTGTATAGACCATCATATCCCAAGCCTTGACTCCTTCTTCCGTCTCAATACGTTTCTTTTCACCGAAGTATGCGCCTCCTGTAAGCTCACGTACGACCATTATATCGAGGCCATCCTCCAGTATCTCAGGCTTCAGTGTTGATGCAGCTTTCAACTGGGGGAAGAGCATCGCAGGCCTAAGATTTGCAAAGGCATCCAAAGCTTTCCTTATCCCCAACAGGCCTGACTCAGGCCTGAGATGTCCGGGGAGAGTATCCCACTTGGGTCCTCCGACAGCGCCCAGCA
>CAZNMO010000137.1:0-12981 GCA_964574195.1 uncultured Clostridiaceae bacterium
CGAAACCCTGTTGAAAGGACAATATGACAGGAACAATGCCATTTTCACCGTGCATTCCGGGGCAGGTGGCCTGGAAGCCCAAGATTGGGCAGAGATGCTTCTGCGCATGTATACTCGTTGGGCTGAGAAAAAGGGTTATGCTGTAAGTATAATGGATATGCTGAGAGATTATGAGGCAGGTATAAAAAGTGCCACTTTACTTGTAGAGGGTGAAAATGCATATGGCTATCTGAAATCGGAAAAGGGTGTTCACAGGCTTGTAAGGATATCGCCTTTTGATGCCGCAGGAAAGCGGCATACGTCTTTTGCATCGGTGGATGTGATGCCGGAGCTTGACGATGATATTAAAGTGGAAATAAATGAAGAGGATCTGAAAATAGATACCTATAGGTCCGGAGGGGCCGGAGGCCAGCATGTAAACAAAACTGATTCTGCAGTAAGGATCACGCATATACCAACTGGTGTGATAGTCCAGTGCCAGAATGAAAGATCTCAGCATAGCAACAAGGAGATGGCAATGAAAATGCTGACAGCCAAGCTCCTTGAGCTGATGGAACAGGAGCATAAGGACAAAATTGACGATATAAAGGGAGAATACAGAGAGATAGCCTGGGGCAGCCAGATACGGTCCTATGTATTCCATCCCTATAATCTCGTAAAAGATCACAGGACCGGAGAAGAGACAGGAAATGTCAGTGCTGTAATGGATGGCGAGCTGGACAATTTTATAAATGCATATTTGAAGCAGTAGAAAGAGGTGCCCAGGCACCTCTTTCCTATTCCATTCCTATTATCTCTACTTTTTTGCAGCCCTTGCAGGAAAGCAGCAGCTCCATCAGCTCCTCAGGATTGATATCCATGGTTTTGGTATCAATGGAGGCTGTCAAAGAAGCAGAATCCATGATGGGTATATTTTGATTGATAGTAATAATGTTACCCCTTACTGAGGCGATTTTGTTTATTATATCCGACAATACTCCGGGAGTATGCTTAAGTATCATGAAAAGTGTAACGATGCGTCCTCTTTCCTGGGTAGTATAGTCAAATACACTGTCCTTATATTTATAAAAAGCACTTCGGCTTATACCGATCTTCTGACATGCCTCCTGTATTGTCGCTGCATCCCCTGTCCTGAGCAGAAGCTTTGCCGCAATGACCTTTTCATATACATTTGGGAGTATTGATGAATCAACGATATACATTTTCGTATCAACCATTATTACTACCTCACTTTCTGTATTCTGCAGATGCACAGATGTACTCAATTTTTATACTAACACATAAAAGAACAATGGGCAATGGCTGATATGCAATAGGGCTGATACTAGGCAACGGTCCTATTGCAATATATGGGCAAAAAAGGTTAATATATTAAATGTAAACAAGCAAACAAGACACAAGTGAAAGGATGAAAAGCATGGATTTGATTGCGAAACTGGCGAAGGAGCTGTCAGTAAAGCCTTGGCAGGTTGAAAATACAGTAAAGCTTATAGATGACGGCAACACGATACCTTTTATTGCAAGATATAGAAAAGAGCTTACAGGCGAGCTTTCAGACACTGTATTGAGGGACCTGAATGAAAGGCTTACATATCTGAGAAATCTTGAAAACAGGAAGGCAGAAGTTATAAGATTGATCGAGGAACAGGGTAAGCTCACGGAGGAGTTAAAGTTTTCAATTGAGAAAGCCGAGGTACTGCAGGAAGTGGAGGACCTCTATAGACCATATAAGCAGAAGAAGAGGACCAGGGCTACCATAGCAAGGGAAAAGGGGCTCGAGCCTCTGGCGGATACTATATGGAGGCAGGAACGACAGAGCGAATCCCTGGAAGAGCTGGCATCGAAGTACATAAATCCCGAGCTGGGCGTGGAAACCGTCCAGGATGCGATCAATGGTGCTTCTGATATAATAGCAGAACAAATCTCAGACAGTGCGGAGTATAGGAAGGAAATCAGAGAGCTGACCTTCAAAAATGGAACAGTAGCTGTAAAGGGTACCAGGGATGAGAAATCCGAATACCAGATGTATTATGATTTCAATGAGCCGGTATTCAAGATAGCGCCACACCGGATACTTGCGATCAACAGAGGTGAAAAAGAGGAATTCCTTTCAGTAAAGATAGAGGCACCTGTAGACCGTATACTTACTTACCTGCATGGAAAGACAGTCTTGGAGGCTTCACCTTATAGAGAACTGCTGGATACAATATTGAAGGATTCATACAATAGGCTGATCGCGCCCTCCATTGAAAGGGAGATACGAAATGAGCTTACTGAGAAAGCTGAGGAACAAGCAATAAAGGTTTTTGCAGTCAATCTTAGAAACCTTCTATTACAGGCACCTATAAAGGGAAAGGTCGTTATGGGCTTTGATCCTGCATTCAGAACAGGCTGTAAGATCGCTGTAGTTGATGATACCGGGAAGCTTCTGGAGACAACTACAGTATATCTTACATCTTCAGAGAGCCAGCTGGCAGAAGGCAAGAAGGTATTGCAGAATCTTATCAGGAAATATAATGTTGAAGTCATATCACTGGGAAACGGTACAGCATCAAGGGAATCTGAAAAGATTTGTGCAGAAATAATCAAGGAAATGAATTTGCCGCTTCATTATGTTATCGTCAATGAAGCGGGAGCTTCTGTGTATTCAGCATCAGAGCTTGCGGCCCAGGAATATCCTGATATAAATGTATCGCTTCGTGGCGCTATCTCGATTGCAAGAAGACTTCAGGATCCACTGGCTGAGCTGGTGAAGATAGATCCAAAGTCCATAGGTGTAGGGCAGTATCAGCATGATGTTGCTCAGAAAAAGCTTTCCGAATCCTTGGGAGGAGTTGTAGAGGACTGCGTAAATAGTGTAGGGGTCGACCTGAATACTGCATCTCCATCGCTGCTGCAGCATATAGCCGGCATAAATTCGGGGATAGCCAGGAATATAGTAGCCTATAGGGAGGAAAACGGAAAATTCAATAGGAGAAAAGAGCTGCTCAAGGTCAAAAAACTGGGTGATAAAGCCTTTGAACAGGCTGCAGGCTTCCTCAGGATACCTGAAAGTGAAAATATACTGGATAATACATCTGTGCATCCGGAATCTTATGAGGCAGCCGAGAAGCTACTGAAGAAGGCCGGTTATTCGTTGAAGGAGCTTAAGGCGGCAGATCTGGTGAATATAGTAAACCAGCTGACCGGTATGGATATCAATGCTTTGGCTGCAGAATTGGAAATTGGTGTTCCTACTCTCAGGGACATATTGAACGAGCTCAGGAAGCCCGGACGTGATCCCAGAGATGAAATGCCGAAGCCGATATTGATGTCAGATGTATTGGATATAAAGGATCTGAAGCCTGGTATGATACTGACAGGGACGGTCCGTAACGTTATTGATTTCGGTGCCTTTGTAGATATAGGCGTGCATCAGGATGGCCTGGTCCATATATCCGAGCTGGCCGACAGGTTCATCAGAAGGCCGCTTGATGTGGTACAGGTGGGTGATATTGTAAAAGTAAAAGTGCTGGATGTGGATATGGACAGGAATAGAATAAGCCTGAGCATGAAGGGCTTGAATTGATTTGAAGGGGGTTAACACATGATACTTATCAAAAATGGCAAGATATACACAATGGCAGACAGAGTGTATGACAATGGGGACATACTTATTGAAAACGGCAGGATCGTTGCTGTCGGTGAAGGTCTTGAAGCACCTGAGGATGCAGAGATAATCGATGTTGAGGGCAGAATGGTAATGCCGGGAATGATAGACGCACACTGCCATCTGGGTATGTGGGAGGATGCTATAGGCTTTGAAGGCGCCGACGGCAATGAGGCTGTTGATCCGGTGACACCGCAGCTGAGGGCTATTGATTCAATAAATCCCATGGACAGGACCTTTGAGGAAGCAAGGGAGGGCGGGATAACCACCGTTTGCACAGGCCCCGGAAGCGCAAATGTGATTGGAGGAACCTTTGCAACCATAAAGACATACGGAAACCGGATAGACGATATGATAGTACAAGAACCGGCAGCGATGAAGATCGCATTTGGAGAGAATCCCAAGCGGGTCTATTCAGAAAGGAAAGCATCGCCGACCACCAGGATGGCTACAGCAGCCATACTCAGGGAGCAGCTTTTCAAGGCAAGGGCGTATAATGAAAAGCTTCAAAGGGCCAAGCAGGACCCTGATAAAAAGCCGGAGTTCGATATGAAAATGGAAGCGCTGATAAAGGTCATTAATAGGGAAATACCGCTTAAGGCCCATGCGCACAGGGCGGATGACATATTTACAGCTATCAGGATAGCAAAGGAATTTGATGTGGACATAACACTTGATCATTGCACTGAAGGCCATCTTATTGCTGACCAGCTGGCAAGGGAGGGCAAATATGTAATAAATGGCCCTCACCTTACAGAACGGTCCAAGCATGAGCTTAAGAACAAGACCTTCAAGACACCGGCGGAATTATGCAAGGCTGGGATAAAGTTTTCCATCACAACAGATCATCCGGTAATACCGATACAATACCTGCCTGTATGCGCAGGCCTTGCAGCCAGAGATGGGCTGGATGAACTGGAGGCACTAAAAGCAATAACCATAAACGCTGCTGAGATACTGGGGCTGAAGGACAGACTCGGAAGCCTGGAGAAGGGAAAGGATGCCGATATCGTTATTTTTGACGGACATCCCTTCGAGCTTACCAGTCAAACCCATATGGTAATTATTGACGGCAAGGTGATTTACAAGAGGTGATGGAAGTATGTCCGGGATGCCTGTACGGATGCTTCTCGTGGAGATGTATACATTTACCTTTAAACAGAGTATAATATCTACAACAATGAAGCGAAGGATCTTGCAAAGCATATGACCAATTGCGAAAGTATTTCTGGAGGTAAACAGATGCTGAAATATATTACTGAAAGTGTCGAGGAAACGTCAAAAATAGGAGAGCAGCTGGGCAGGCTGCTCAGTATGGGTAGTATAATATGCCTCTCCGGGGATCTGGGGGCGGGAAAAACAGCCTTCACAAAGGGAATAGCCAAGGGACTAGGGGTAGACGACTATGTAACCAGTCCCACCTATACCATAATAAATGAATACCAGGGCAGGCTGCCCCTTTATCATTTCGATGTTTACAGGCTTAACGATGTAGAGGAAATGTACGAATTGGGCTATGAAGAGTATTTCTTTGGTGACGGCGTAGTTGTACTGGAATGGGCGGATATAGTGCGGGACATCATACCCAGGGATAGACTGTGGATAACGATACTGAATACCGGCGGCGACGACAGCCGTGAGATAATTATGGAACCGACCGGTGAGGTTTATGACAATATTCTGAAAGGAATGGAACAATATGAGAATCCTGGCCGTTGATACATCAACAACAGCTGCGACGGCTGCAATAACAGAGGACGGCAGGCTGGTCGCCGAATTCACCTTGAATATCAGCAGGGCCCATTCACAGCGGATAATGGGTATTATAGATGAGCTTTTCGAGAAATCAGGCTTTAAGCCTTCAGATATCGATCTTTTTGCATGCTCTGCAGGACCGGGCTCCTTTACCGGGCTTCGCATAGGTGCTTCGATTATCAAAGGAATGGCACAGACCTTCAAAAAGCCTGTGGCAGCGGTACCTACACTTGATGCTTTGGCATACAGCCTTTTCAATTGTAGAGGCCTTGTCTGTCCAATGCTGGACGCCCAAAGAGAAATGGTTTACAGCAATCTTTACTGCTGGGAAAAGGGCAGGCTTAAAAAGGTTGAGGAGCTGGGCGTAATAACGATAAAGGATTTGATGGAGCTTATCCGGACGAAAGCTGAGCCTGTGACCTTCCTTGGGGATGGGGTGGTTCTTTTTGAAAAAAACTTTGAAGACAGCCTTGAAGAATACTACGTAGCCAATTCTGGAAGCTTGCTTCCAAGAGCATCTTCCTGTGCTGCCGTAGCAATGGATATGTATGAAAAGGGCGATCTGGATTCTTATGATACCATTAAACTGACCTATATAAGGAAATCCCAGGCAGAAGTGGAATATGATAAAAAGCATGATATGCAATTGCAGGATATGGCAATTGAGGATATCGATCAGGTTTGTGAAATAGAAAATCTCAGTTTCAAGACACCCTGGTCCAGGGAATCCTTTGAAGCGGAAATTTTAACGAATAAGTTAGCTAAATATATAGTAGCCAAGGTTGATGGAAAGGTAGCAGCCTATGGGGGAATGTGGATAGTGCTTGATGAAGGGCATATAACCAATATCGCAGTTCACCCCGAGCACAGGGGAAGAAAAGTAGGCGAAAAGCTTGTGCTCTCAATGCTGGAAAAGGCTGAAAGCTGCGGAGCCCGCAATATAACGCTTGAAGTAAGGGAGTCCAATACAGCGGCACGTAACCTTTATAGGAAGCTGGGCTTTGTTGACAGTGGGATCAGACGGGGCTATTATTCCGATACAGGCGAAGATGCGATCATAATGTGGAAAAAGCTTGCATAGATGAATTGAATATACTGTCAGACAAAAGCGTTTTTAATGCGTATATATTTACAGATAGAGAATTCCGGGGGTCGGGTAACGCTGCACCCTTAACACAAGCAATACCCAAAAGTTGAGTGGGATACGAGGTGGGGATGTATTTGAGTTCCGAAGACATAGAAATAGTGAACCAATGCCTTGCTGGAGATGTAAACGCTTTTGAAGTGCTTATAGAAAGGTACAAGAAGGCGGTTTATAACACAGCCTACAGGATGATGGGGAACAGAGAGGAAGCAGAGGATGTTTCACAGGAAGCATTCATAAGGATGTATAAATCCCTCTCCAAATACAATCCCGAATACAAGTTCATAACCTGGGCCCTCAAGGTAACCACCAACCTTTGCCTGGATGCCCTAAGGAAAAGAAAAGGCGAAACCGTACCAATAGATGAAGGTTTTGATATAAAGGATGGAAAAGATACTCCGGAAGAAGAGTATATAAGGAAAGAAAATCAAAAGCTGGTTCAGGATGCAATAATGAAATTGCCAGGCAAGTACAGGGAATTCCTAATCCTATTCCATCATAGAAATCTATCCTACCAGGAGATTATGGATATAACCGGTGAATCACTCACCATTGTCAAGAACAGACTGTACAGGGCGCGTCAGATGCTTAAAGAAGAACTGCTGAGCAGGGAAAAGGAGCGTGAAAAGTATGCATTGCAAGGAAATAAGTGATCTGGTCATGAAATATTTCGATGGAAATATAAGTGAACTGGAAAGGGAAATGATTATAAGGCATAACGAGAGCTGCTCCAGCTGTGCAGAAGAGTTCACAGTACTTAGAGAAGCAATGGATGCTCTTGAAGATTTCAGTGAAATAGAGGTGCCCACTGGGTTTGAATCAAGGGTGATGGAGGAGATCAGAACCTGGAAACCGTACACTATAAGCCCGCAAATCATGGCCTTCTGGTTGATCTCTATATTGGGGCTGATGGTTTTCTCATGGAATATGGCCATATTTGTAGCAGTACCCTTGATCAGGGAAAGTGGGATCCTTATTGCGGCTCAAAATATAGTTATATATTGTGTAAACTTTGTATCAGATATTTTATACCAAATGCTTGTCAACAGCTCGGTAATCGTAGGAAAGCTTTTGGTGCTGAGGAACGTTGTGCTGCGTGACTATGTAATAAGCCTTACAATGGCTGTACTGGCATTTATGGGTATGAATATGTTCCTGCTGCACAGGAGACAACTGCAGGAGAATTAGGAGGTTGTGCGTATGGGGTTTATAAAGAGAGCAGCAGTGTTGGCGGTCATGCTTCTGGCAGTCCTGACCCTCTGTGTTTATGCACAGGATGTAGATAATAAGGATAAAGTAGCGATATTCAACAGTATAGACGTTCCTGACGGAATGACGGTAAACGGTGATGCAGTGGCAATATTCGGAGGCGTTACTGTTAAAGGAGAAATAACAGGAGATGTGGTAGCCATATTCGGTAATGTAGAGGTCTCCGGAACGATATCCGGAGATACCGTTGCAGTATTCGGCCGGATATCCGTCAAGGACAGCGGTTCAATAAGCGGCGATGCAGTAGGCATTGTCGGAGGCGTGGATAAAGCCGCAAATGGAGTGATCAGGGGAGAAGTTGCGGACTTGAATGTACCATTTAATATGAAGAAGCATGATAGTATCATTCCACAAGTGTCTTACGGGGACATGATAGGGCTGTTTCTTATATATGCGTTCTCCTGCCTGGCATTACAGGTTGTACCCCGCAGGATAATGCTGATGTCGGAGGAGAGCAGGCAGCAGATAGGAAAACGCTTTGGCATAGGCTTGCTGATCTCCATACTGTTCATACCTGCTTCACTGTTGCTTTCGGTATTGTTGGCGATAACTTTGATTGGGATAGTGTTCATACCTTTCATATTCATAGCATTCTTCCTGGCAGCATTTATTGGAATGATAGCCATTGAGATCGCCATCGGCTATAGGATTACCGGAACACTGGAAGGAAAGTATGCCACATATATATACCTTTTGGTGGGAGTCGTGCTTGTCTATGCAGTTAAGCTGATACCTATAGCAGGCTTCCTCGCATATTTGGCTATGGGTATATACAGTATAGGTGTTGCTGCTGATACAAGGCTTGGGACTCCAATGGTCAGGAGGCAGACTTCAAATGTTTAGGCGGGTGCTTCAGGGATTATTGGCTTCTTTGCTGGTCGTATCACTTACAGGCTGTGTAATGGAGTTCGACAACGCAGGAAGCATTGTTTCAGGTGTAACAGAGGAATACAAGGAGACAGTCCAGTTAGCCGGCGAATATCAGAAGGATGAACCACTGAAACTGGAGCTTGATATGAAGATGGCAAAGGCTGACATAGGCAGCACCGGTGATAAGCTGGCAGATGTAAAGTTCGTATACAGCACAGAGGCATTGAAGCCTCAATTCAAAGCAGACCTTAAAGGTATAAGCATAAGGAATAAGATCGATAAAGTAGGCTTCAGCAAGCCTGTCAACAAGTGGGACGCAAGTATTACCAACCAACTTCCCCTTGAGGTGGAATTAAATTCGGATGCTTCAGATGTGAAGCTGGATATGGGCGGTATGATAATAAACAAGCTGAATTCACAGTTGAATGCATCATCAGCGAAGCTGTATTTTGATGAACCAAACAAAGGCTCTGTTGATAAACTAAGAATTAGCGCCAATGCAAGCGATGTCGCTCTTTATAATGGGGGTAACATAGGCTTTGAAGTATTAGCTGTGGATGCCAATGCATCAAAGATATTGATGGAACTTAGCGGCGAAAATCGTCAGGAGTCAGAGGTCAGAATAGATGCTGACGCATCAACGTTACGGCTGAAGCTTCCTGAGGATACTGGAGTGCGGATTGTAATAGACAAATATGAGTTGTCCTCGGTGAGAATAGACAATGACAGGCTGCTTAGCCGTTCGGAAAAGGAATATGTTACAAGGGATTATAACAAAGCTGAGAAAACTATAAAGATATATGTGGATATGAATGTTACCACACTTAATGTAGAATAATGCCTAAATAGAATACTGATAGAGAACATGGCCGGTATTGGTTGCTTGTGACTGCAATCAGCGGCCTTTTTTCATGACAAATACATTAAAAAAACGTCATTCACTTTTTGCCAATAATAGTATATAATACTAGATATCATAAATATCTCTTGTAAAATGTCGATATATTTACCGTAATTTGGGAGGAGAATATGAGACTTTATATTCATACCCTTGGTGATTTTGATATAAAAATTGAAGGCCAGTCTCTCCTGAAGGAATCGAGCAGATCCTATAAACTGATAAGGCTGCTTGAATATTTTATTACCTTTAAGGGCAGGAAACTGTTGCCTGAGACTATTATAGAAAACCTCTGGCAGGATAATGAGTCCAATGATCCCAAGAATGTTCTTCGCACGCAGATATTCAGACTGAGGCAGACAATGAAGAATATGCTCCCGGAGCATCTGGATATTGCTGAATATTTCAACATAAACTTTAACAATGGGTATTATACCTTTGAACCCGGAAAATTTACAGTATTGGATACTGCAGAGTTTGAAAGACTGATAGAGCAGGGGGAGAGTAGAAGATCAGTAAATGTTGATGAGTCAATAGAGCTTTTCTTCAAGGCTGTCAAGCTTTATAAAGGACCGTATCTTTCTGAGAACTCCTATGAGGCCTGGCTAGTGCCCATGAGGAACCATTACAGCAGGCTATACCTGCAGACAATTCTTAAACTTGTGGAAATGTTGAATGAGAAGGAAGCTTATGCCAGGATAATCGAGCTTTGTGAAGAGGCTATAATAATTGAACCCTATGAGGAATCACTGCACATCTGCCTTATTGAGGCCATGTTGAAAACAGGGCAGATAAGAAATGCAATGAGCCATTATGAATATATTGAGGCTCTTTTGAGCAAGGAGCTAGGGGTCAAGTATTCTCCCGGCTTGAAGAAAATTTTCCGAAAAATACAGAGCTACTATGATGAAAAAAGTGAATCTAATATTGAAAATATAAATGCAAAACTTGAAGAAAACAGCTTAAACGGTGCATTGCTTTGTGATTCGGAGTATTTTAAATTCCTATATAATATCGCCAAGAGAAAAGGTCTCAGAGACAGTGTAGTTGACTACATGAGTCTAATCACCTTAAACTATGATGAAAAGGCCATGAAGAGCGAAGAGGAGCTCAAGAAATTTGTCAAAGCCATGTCGTCAGTATTGGAGAAAAGCCTTAGAAAGGGTGATGTCTATTCCTATTGGAATGACAAGCAGATACTCGTCATGCTACACGGGGCAAGGGAGGACTCCTTGGAAAAGGTGGAGACAAGAATAAGGAATAACTTCAATAGTGTGGTCTTTCAGGGTAATTGTAAACTATTAATTGAGTTCATGCCCCTTAATTCGAATAAGAATATTATATAAAAGCTCTTAGCAGAGCTTTTTTTTATTGGGTCTGAGCCTTCCCCTTGAGGGGAAGGTGGTGCGCAGCACCGGATGAGGTGTACCACTATATACCTCACGTAATTAAAAAGTAATTGGAATGTAACAGAAAAATAATTGCAAAAAAATGGATATGTAATTAATATATACAGTTAATGAAATAGACGAGTGATATATTATTGGTGTGGGCTAACAAAAATACCAGGGTTTGGGGTGAGAATATGATGGAGTATCCTTCCGGCAATGACTTCTTCCTTAGCTTTAAGGCACTTGTAGACGAAGAGGGTCATTTCGTTGATTATATTTTGGTCAATATCAGCGACAATTTTTCAATGATTACAGATATAAGAGCTGAAAGGATACTGGGGAAAAGAATATCTGAGATAGCACAGGAATATGAAAGCAGCTTGTTAGGGATCAAGGATATCTATTATAGCATGATACCCAAGACCAGGAGAAAATTTGAGGTCCATTCAGAGAAACAGGACAGGTGGTATCTTATAAATATATTCAGCGACAACAGGGATTCACTGATGCTGTTCTACAATGATGTTACCAGGCTCAAAAAATCCAGGAGAGTTACAGATTCCAACCGTAAAAAAGACGGGGAAGTATATAGCCTGGATGAGAAACGAGCTTATGGATACAAGGACAAGCTGACAGGGTTATACAACAGGGATTTCTTTGAAGAAGAACTGTCCAGGCTGGATACCGTAAGGCAGCTGCCCATCACTGTAATAATGGGAGATTTGAGCGGGCTCAAGCTAATAAATGATGCTTTTGGACACGACATGGGAGACAATGCCCTTAAGAGAGTGGCAGAAATAATGAAGAGAGCCTTCAGGAAAGAGGATATAGTAAGCAGGGTTGGAGGAGACGAGTTTGTAGTATTGCTGCCCTGTACACCCGAGGAAACCGCTGCATCGATAGTAAAGAGAATAAAGCAGGATTGCATGGCAAATCCTCTTGATTTCATAAAAATAAGCGTTAGCTTTGGAATCGCAACCAAAACAGTAAAAGAAGAAGATATACATGAGACCTTCAAGAAAGCTGAGGATAAGATGTATTTCAACAAGCTGACGGAAAGTAGAGAAGCAAAGCAAGGGATGATAGAGTATATCAAGGAAAAGCTTGAAGAGCTTTCCTATGAGAGCAGAAGCCATATAGAGAGGCTACAGGAGCTTTGCACCATGATGGCGGATAGCTTGGGGCTGTCTGAGATAGAGAGGGAAGAGCTGAGGCTGCTGTGTGAATACCATGATATAGGAGAGATCGGGATACCCAGAAAAATAATGCAGAAGCAAGGGCCCTTGAACAGGGCAGAGTGGGAGAACCTGAGGCGTCACAGTGAGATAGGCTATCATATAATAGGCTCCTCCAAGGGGACCATAGCAATAGACGAGCTGATACTTACCCATCATGAAAGATGGGACGGAAAGGGCTACCCTGGTCTGCTTAAAGAGGAGGCCATACCCCTGACAGCAAGGATATTTGCAATAGCCGATGCCTATGAAGCCATGATAAGTGAAAGGCCATACAAAAGGGGAGTAAACAACGAAGCGGCACTGAAGGAGATATGGAGCAAGGCAGGCACACAGTTTGATCCTGATCTGGCAAAGACCTTCGTGCATAGGTTGAAAGACAAAGTAGCTGTAGTTTGAATTTAATTTATTACAATAGATAGGGCAAACCTAACGAAAGTTAGCGGCGCAAAGCTATGAATCTAAAGCTGGTTAAGCTATGATTGTCAGGCTGCAATATATGAGTATTGCAGCCTGTCTTATTATAGAAATATCAAGAATTGCGAATTCAGTTTATAACGAAAAGGAGGTGAAATGATGAAAGGAAAGTTAAAAAAACCCATCGCATTTTTGATGACATTATTAATGATTTTCAACATGGGTTTCACGGCATTAGCCGAGGATTTTTCAAGTAATCAGAATGGTGATCCCGGAATGGGTATAACAGAGGGCATAGAGGGTGAAGGAACACCCGGTGACAACCCGGATCAGGTACCCCCAACAGGCACTGA
>CAZNMO010000138.1:0-10885 GCA_964574195.1 uncultured Clostridiaceae bacterium
CTTACGGACAGTCTTTAGATCAATCATTAAAATCCTGGCAACTTCTCGCAGATGGAGCTGCTTTATTTCAACTAGCTCTCTAATTTTATCCATCCAAACATCTCCATATGATAATATATTATCATATTTGTACTTGTCAGACTCCTGTTGATCAGGTCCATTCCTTATATAGCAGAAGCCACACGAACATGAGAATATTGCATAAGGCCGTTTGTTACGACTGTATTCAATTTTAATATCATTAATAATGCACGAATTATAATGTTCTGACGCCACATTCAAGCAGGGGTATGGTCCATTACCAAATGGTTGCAGTACCTTATAACTAGTAAAAAACTCTTGCGCTGAACCAAACAAGAATCTCAGCATCAGAATATGTTTCAATGGATGATGATTTTCATCACATCTTCTTACCATCATAGATATCCAGTTATGTGGATTACACTGGTTAATAGGTAACCCTACTTTAATTAGGAATTCTTCCCCATAGAAATCAATAAAATTATCTACAAAAGCAAATTGATTCACCTGCCCTTTTTTACTGACCAACCTGATTTCTCTTAGTCTGTTTATATATATGTCTCTGAAGTTCACATCATTTTCAATGTTCATACCATTATCAAGTAACCATTTTGTATCATTCGCCAGTAGTATAAGCTTGTCCCTTAATTCATCATCATATTGCTCTATACATATGCTTTTTATTACGTTTTCTTCTGTCAGTGCATAATAATATTGATGGTTAATCTCATAAGTCCTAACTTTACTTTCGTGTGTAAACACACCATGCATAGGGCATACCATTACTCCAGGCAACTGATGCACTCGATGCCAATATGCTTCACCATAAACTTTTTTGTCTTCTATAACACACTTGGGACAATACCTTAAATACTTCCATGGTCTAACAATATTTGGTCTGGTTCCTACTCTCAAATGTATTTCTGCACCGGACCTATTTTTCATAAGTCCTAAAATTACTTCAGATTTTTCCTTTGTCCAAAATGGCTTGAAGTACGGAAAAACTGTGTTTTCTCCAATTATTGATATAACCTGGGTATCTGTTGCGACATACTTAAGATTCTTAACTAAGTGGTCTAAATTACATGGAAAATCTATTATAGCAGTACCCTTTTTAGAGCTAAATAGATCCTGGATTGTCGTATTGATACTGTGATTTCCAGTATGCAAATGGTATCGCGCAAAAACACTATATAACATTTCATCACTATAAGGGGTAGGGAAATACCTCAACACTTAAACACACCGCCTACTAAAGTCATATCTTATGCTATATTACAAATTCACCCCAATAATTTTATAGTCATCAATAATATTTTTTATGTAGCTTCCTTCATGAAGAGCCTCGTAAACATGTCGACCTGATTGTTTTGCATCGTAATATATTTTTCTTAAATCGTCTTTCTCAAAACTAATCTCATCACCTGAAGCTGATTTGTTTTTCTTTTTGCTTTCTTCAATGTTTTTATCTGCCTCTAAAGCTAATGATAAAGCAACCTTTGTAACATCTGATATATTGTTGTTTGTTGAAGCACGACTAATAGCTTTAGAAACAATTTCTTCAAATTTCCCATCATTCAAATTTTTAAATATATTAAATGCTTTAAGTTCTGCAATTATTAATTGTTTCTGGTCTGCTGCTTTATTTTCAACAGTCTCCAAGTGATACACCGCTAAGTCTCTAAGTCTCTCATGATTAGCCATTTTAAGTGAATTATTAGCTAAGATATCATTTACATCAATGCTGATATCTTCGTATTTTTTAATTTCATGTGTATCCTTATTTCTTATAGCATTTGTAAGTTTTTAATAAATCTTAGATCTGAATTGGACACTCTATGTATTAAATCTATTGTTAATGTTTCTTTCTTTTCAAAGATCGCTTGCTTCTGTGCAAGAATAAATAGTGTAACTGCTATGGCAATTATACCTTGAGATTCATGGTATAGCGCTGTCTTAAGCCCTTCAGTTAGCTCAACATAGTTTTTTAACCACTGATATCGCCATAAAACCTCCAAAAATAAGTTCCATTCTTCATCATCACTATTCATTCTATCCCAGTAGACACTACCAAATCCTGCAGCCCTACGTGCATTTTTTAACCCATTTTCAAGTACACTGGCAACCTTGGGGGTTCCAATCATCATTATAGGAATGCCAATCGTATTAATTAAAGTAGCAAGGAAATTCAATATCTCGTCCGAGTTACTCTTCGGGTGGATAATGTGCTGAATCTCATCAATTACCAGTACTCCGATTGAATGGAGACACGCTAATCGCGCCATGTAAATCATCATTGAAGCTGTTGAATTTCGATTATTCCCAAAAGATGAAAGATATGAATCATCGACGTTTCCCAAAACATCATCTATTGCATTAAAGAACATTTTACACAATGTTTTTAATGATCCATCATAAGGACAATCAATTTTTAACCATGTAATTTGTGTTCTTGTAAGCGGTCTACCCTTATAATTACTATGGTATATGACTTGTGGATACATCATTAATAATCGCTCTACTGTCTGCGTTTTTCCCATACCGCTTATACCAATACTACTTGCACATTCACTAGATGGTCTCTGAAGCCCAGGAATTTCTGACATATTATTATTTATCATATTGCATGCATCAAAAACGCTTGCTTTAAGGTTATTTTCAAACACTTCATTTATACTAGCTAGGCAATTTAACCGCATTACATATTCTTTTGATGCAGGGTTTCGAGAGATATAACCTCTTCTAATCATACTTGATAGCATATGTTCTATTTTAAAGTGATTATCGAGAGGTAAGAAAAAATCCTTAACTCGATTAATTAAGTGATATCTGACATTATTTCTAATTAAGCATTCATCAGCTGTATGTTTAGGCTGATAAAGTAAGTGTTCTATAACCTCGTTATCATCAAATATCCTTGGTAATGCCTCAATACAAGGATTCCCACAGTATTCCTCAATTTCCTGCTCAATATATTCAGGGTAAAGTATCTGCTTTCCTTTTAATGTTGTTTGTAAACCTATTTTTTCATTATACATTTCTTTCACCTATAAATTGTTTTACTAGATTTGCATTAACTGATTGCTTTGGTACTTGAAGCCTAGTTTCATCCTGTACAGTAGATGACTTTCTACTATCTTCCCCTAGAACAAATGCTTCGTCATCTCGAATATCCTCTTTTTCGGCTGCTCTTGTATCTTTCATATCCTTTATTCTACTTTTTTCCGAATCTTCGAGTTGACTATCTGTCTTCTCCATTGCTTCTCTTATAACTGTATCTGCTTTAACTAAATAATCAATATCAATTTGATTTTGATTATTCTGATTTGCAGCAGTCATTTCTTGTTCTAGTTCATATTGGAAGACTATCTCTTCATGGTTTAAGCCCTTATATGTAAAACACTTATCCAAAAGCTCACATTTGATATATTCTTTGCCTTTATTCATTGGGATGTATATTTGTTCCATATTTCTTGGGTCATAAACAATATTGATTTTTTCATTCTTTCTCTTAATAAACCATTGCTCTCTTAAAGCTTCTTCACAACTGTAAAATAGTTTTCCTAAAACGCCATAGAGTTTTATACCCTCACGAGTTATGGTAGCTATATGTTTATATAGTAGATTAAGCCTCGTAATTTCCCTATCCCATACTCTGAATCCACAGGCTCTATTCTTTATGCCCCACTTCCATATATCAATTGGGCATGCTAGTATATTATCTAATAATAAACCCAATTCTTTTGGATATTTATTTATTATACTCTTATTATGATGGATGACAGAATTTATGATTAAAGCAGTAAACTCTTTCAAATCCAATACTGCATCGTACCTTGAATCCCTATCTCCTCTTTCTTTAAATTCTTTTAATACTGCACCTGGTACCATATGTTTAATTTTCCCATTCATGGTCCTGAAATATCTTTCAACGATTCCTTTTAAATCACCCCTATATGGCGGAGTGTTATGGATAATCACCCCCAGATTGTTTATTAGATTTTCTGGATTGTATCCTTCAAACTCACCTCTATCAGCCAGAATAGCCTCTGGTAAATAACTATTCGGCCACTCATCTTCAGTTATTTCGATTCCATATTTTTTGCAGAACTCAACTTTATCCTCAACAACATTGTCCAAGGCCATCATTGCCCCAATCCAAGATGGCCCTTCTAAGCCTACATACATACCAACGATCAATCTCGAATATACATCGATAACCATATAGACTACTGGCCGACCTATTAATCGATTTCTATTAAGTGAGCTTACTAGGTAAACATCTGCTATAGTTGCATCTATTTCATACTTTGATCCAGGCCCAAAAACTTCACCTGTAGAGTTATTCAATAGTTCTCGCATTAATAAGTCAAATTCTTTCTTGCCATAACGCGAAATAAAATTACCCTTAATATCTTCATCCTTCTTTAGCCAATAATAGAATTGTCTATAAGTAGGCACTTTTGCTTTATCAAATACTATATGTTTTTGTTTGCCATCAGCAATTGTCTTTTCTGAGTAGAACTTTTTTATCATATTCTCATAAGCTTCTTTTACTGGTTTTCTATTCTTTTTCCTATAAAAGAGCTTTATAGCAGCCTTTATTATTTTTAGGTTTTGTTCGTCTACATTAATGCCTTCATCATCAGTTTCACCCAAATAAACTACCTTTCTTCCTCGCTTTACTAATCCTGCTTTTTTAAGCTTTCCTTTACCACCACAATTATCAAACTCAGGTAATAGTGAATTTCTTGTCATGCCATTTTGCCAGTATCTGCTTAGTATCCTACATACCTGCTTCTCATTTATACCGAACTGTTTGCATGCTTCATCTATTATTACATTCCGTGTTTTCTTATAAAGGATTTTATTTTTGTTATTCATCCATATATATTCAACAACCTTCCATGCATTATCTCTCTTGAATTTATACAAGGCTGGTATCATATTTTCCTCATAACTAGCGCAGTATGGCTCGGGAATAGTAATCGCTATATCATTATCAAGCATATCTTCAATATCCGTTGTTCTCACTTCTTTAGGCATAGAAGTAGTTTTGTCTAGCTCCACATATGAACATACTCTATATTCATCATCAATCCATATAATTCTTATTTGCTTGCTTCTGTCATCTAATATTTGTATGACTTGGTTCTCGTATAACTTCATGGAAAACAACCTCCTAAATATTGTTGTTAAACTTGATATCTATTAACTTGTCAAAACTTAAAGGGACTTGCATGTCTGTGAGCACTTTCTTATTCCATACTAGGTACTTAAATATCTTTAATCCTGATCCAGCTTCTAATTTCATCTTATCATCAAAATCTTTGCTAAGCTTCCTTACTATAATCTTTTTATCTTTACTAAGATTTCTAAACCCACTTATAAGCTCATTTATTTTCGCTTCTGTGAAATTCTCAAATCCTTTTACACCTTTCAAACTATGAAAAGGTCTTACAATAGATATATTTTTTGCTAATACTTTTGAAATTTCATTTTCGGTTACTATACCCCAATCAATGCCTTTGAGTTCCCAATATCTACGTTCAATCTCAAATTTTTGTATTTGTCTCTCATTGTTTAGTTCATCTAATTCCTTTACTGTTCTAGCTACACATATTTCCTTTCCATCTCTAATAATTTTCAATAAGAAATCAGTAGTGAAAACAACATTTTCACCAGTGAATGGATCACAAGGATGTTCAACACCAATCTCTGCCGCAATTATTTCTGTCTGTTCAATTGGTAAAAGTGGATATTGTTCCATAATATCTAGAACATTATCTGCAAACTCAACTATATAGAAATAGTTTTTTTCATTCCTTGATAACAAATCATGCTGCCGTTCTATTTTTATCCCATGAATTCGTGTTGATTCACCATTGGAAGGGACATCCTGAATAGTAAGCCATGGTTTGTATTCTGTTCCATTTCCTTGACCCCTACCGTCTTTTAACCACTTCACATATTTTTTTCGTGTGAAGCCTCTTTTTCTCTTAGGCATTAAAAAATCACCTTCCTTAGAAACTATTGTTTCCAAAGGAAGGTGATTCTAGTCATACTTTTTTGTAAAAAGACTAATATTTTTGTTAAAGGTCAAACTTTATTGTAATCTACATTAATAATTTTCATGGGAACTAATTACACTTGGAATACCCACAGTTCCTGCATATCACGCAGCCGCCCTCGTGTTGTATGGTGCTGCCGCACTCAGGGCAGTTCTTCATATTGTTGTTGGAGCTTGGGATGGCGCTGCTGAACGAGCCTTGCTCCTCTGCGGCTGCTGCCTGGCACTGGGTTGCACAGAGGGAACAGTTGCCGATACAGCTTCCTCTCTCTTCTATCTCTTCTGTAAGTTCATCTATAGTCTTTACATCCTTATGCTCCACGTTGAAGTTCATATATCTTTCAAGGGCTCTGCCGATAGCATCAGGGCAGGACAGCACTTTTAGGCCCTTCTGTCTCAGGGTGGAGTGACACCTGATGCCCCGAAGCTGTTCGATTATCTCTGATATATCCACGCCGGCCCTTAACGCAATCGAAATAAGGCGGCTGGTCGCTTCAGACTGACTTGGGCAGCCCCCTGCTCTACCAAGGTTGGTGAATACCTCGCAGATGCCGTTTTCATCTGAGTTGACTGTTATATATAGGTTGCCGCAGCCTATCTTGACCTTTTCGGTTACTCCCATAGTCACA
This sequence comes from uncultured Clostridiaceae bacterium, assembly GCA_964574195.1. Taxonomy (GTDB): domain Bacteria; phylum Bacillota; class Clostridia; order Lutisporales; family Lutisporaceae; genus BRH-c25. The sequence continues at coordinate 6,721 of CAZNMO010000138.1, forward strand.
TCCGGCCTGGTTCTTGGCGTCAGAGCTTCTCTGGCTTCACAGGCTTCGCATACCGGTGCTGACGTCATCGCTGCCTCTTCATTTTTGTCCCTGTTCACCGAGCCTATGTTCAGCACCTGCGCTTCACGGCTGCCGTCCCTGTATATTGTGACGCCCTTGCAGCCCATCCTGTAAGCCATCATGTAGACCTCGCTTACATCCTCCCTGGTGGCGGAATGGGAGAAGTTGACCGTCTTGGATACGGCATTGTCAGTATGCTTTTGGAAGGCAGACTGAATCTTTATATGCCATTCCGGCTCTATATCGTGGGCAGTTACAAATACCCTTCTTATATCCTCAGGGATACTCTTCATATTATGGATCGTGCCATGCTCGGCTATTTCCCTCATAAGCCCTGTGCTATAAAAGCCTCTTGCCCTGGCCACTTCTTCAAAAAGCGGATTGACCTCAGGCAGCTCGTCGTTGTCCATTACATTCCTAACGAAGGAAAGTGCAAACAAAGGCTCTATTCCGCTGGAAACACCGGCGATTATAGAAATCGTGCCGGTTGGAGCTATTGTTGTAGTTGTGGCGTTTCTTAATGATATACCCTGCTCCTTATATACGCTGTCGTCGAAATATCTGAAGGTGCCTCTCTCCTTTGCCAGCTTAACAGAGGCTTCCTTGGATCTGTCGTTTATGAATTTCATTACTGCTTCCGCTGTCTGGACAGCTTCCTCGGAATTATAGGGAATGCCCAGTTGTATCAGCATGTCTGCAAAACCCATGACCCCAAGGCCTATCTTACGGGTACCCTTTGTCATCTCATCTACCATGAGTAGCGGATATTTATTGACGTCTATTACATTATCGAGAAAATGTACTGAATCATAGATGATCCTGCCCAGCTTGTCATAATCTATCGCTGCTCCTGCCTTGCCCTTCTTAAGACAGGAAAGAAGGTTGATGGAGCCCAGATTACAGGATTCGTAAGGCAGCAGAGGCTGCTCGCCGCATGGGTTGGTGCTCTCTATCTCACCCAGCTTTGGGACTATATTATCCCTATTTATCCTGTCAAGGAATATGATTCCCGGCTCTCCATTGTTCCAGGCCATATCCACGATAAGGTCATAAACCTCTTTCGCATTAAGCTTGCCTGCCGCTTTCTTTGTTGCCGGATCTATCAGCTCGTAATCCTGGCCTTTCAGAGCAGCTTCCATAAACTTCTCTGTGATGGCGATACTTATGTTGAAGTTGGTAATGTCGCTGTTATCCTTTTTGCACTGTATAAACTCAAGTATATCCGGATGATCCACCCTGAGTATTCCCATATTGGCGCCTCTGCGGGTACCACCCTGCTTCACAGCTTCTGTGGCAGCGTTGAATACCTTCATAAAGCTGATGGGGCCTGATGCCACACCGCCTGTGGTCATAACAGTGGAGCCCTTGCTTCTCAGGCGGCTGAAGCTGAAGCCTGTTCCTCCGCCGCTTTTATGTATCATGGCGGCATTTTTGATTGCATCAAATATGCCCTCCATAGAGTCCTCAATAGGGAGCACAAAGCAGGCAGACAGCTGCCCCAGTTCTCTTCCTGCATTCATCAGGGTCGGTGAATTAGGCAGAAACTCCAGATTGTTTATCAGGTCAAAGAACTTATCCTCAGTAGACTTTATATCAGCAGAGCTGTCATATAAGCCGTCAGCTGCAGCAATTGTAGCCGCAACCCTTCTGAACATCTGTTCAGGAGTCTCCACTGCCTTTCCGCTTTCATCCTTTATCAGGTATCGTTTTTCCAATACTTTAATGGCGTTGCTAGTTAACATAGCTAACCACCACCTCCAAACTATATTTAGTGTATTATTATTTCTGTATGCACTATATATTGTATCACATGGTATTAATAATTACTATTGTTATTTATACCGATATTTGTCAAAGTTTAAACAATAAGGCATACCAGTTATTAATATCTGGTATGCCCATTTAATTTCTCCACAGTTTATATATTATTCTTTATTCAGTGCTCCGGAGGTGAATTTATTGCCTGCATTCCAGAGAAGCCATTCCTCAGCTCCTGCGTCATAGGTAGCGTCTATCTGTGCCCTTACCTCCGCAGGTCCGTATTTCTTATATTTTGGAAGGTATGAAGCTGTAAAATCCTGAAGCCATGGCCTCAGCACAGCCTTGTTCTCCTCACCCTTCACAGAGTTTATTCTCTGTTGCGCCACCTGGACGCTGCGGTTAACTATCTTGTATGGCTCGAAGTCCGGCTCCGCTACGCCGTAGCTTCCTTTTCCATAATGGGACGGATACACCATTGGACAAATTACATCCACGCTTCCAGCTATAGATTCTAGGTGCTGCCCGATATTCATATCATCCTTGGTTGTCGTTACCAGGCCAAAAACATCCGCCGACACAACGACCCCCTTTTTGCTGAGCCGCTCCCTTCCATAAGCCAGAAACTCTGCAATGGCTTGGGCCTTGGTTTTTCCTTTGGCACTGCTGCCGTAATCGATTATTTTAACATTCCCATCTGTCGGGAATCTCACATAATCAAATTGTATTTCATCAAAGCCTAGGGTTGCCGCCTCTTCAGCTATATCCACTATGTAGTCCCAGGAATCCTTATTGTATGGGTTCAGCCATGACATTCCATGTCTGTCTCTCCAAACACCGCCGCTGGTATTCTTAACAGCCAGGTTGGCATATTTGTCGCCTGCTATCCTGTCCTTGAAAGTGACTATCCTTGCTATGGAGTATATGTTATTATCCCTTAACACCTTCATTACCGCATTTATATCCTTGATGCGGGCATTCTTGTTGGCGCCGGTAAAAGCTACCTCAGGAAGGCTGCTGGAATACGTCATAAGCCCCGTATCATCCTTTACATCTATCACTACAGCATTTATCTCTGTTGTCTTAACAAGGTTTATCAGCTTGTCGAACCTTTCCTTATATGCTACGGTATTCCCGGTCATATATATGCCTTTTACCTTGACTCTCTTTTTCAAAAGCTCCCAATCCGGGCTATCTTGTGTTAGATAATCCTGACTCTGATATGAAGCTTGCGCACTGATTTCCGTACTATTTTCCGAGGCCATTACTCCGCTGAACATAAGTGCTGATATTATACAGCCGGCAGAAAATCTCATGATCCATTTTGTCATTGTGAGGCTCCTTCTACATTGATTATTTCGACGTATTATTACATACATATATATTATAACGCAACAGCAAAAAATTTTTCGGCTGCAGGAAAATTTACTTTTAACTGCCGATACAGCCTATCCGTTTTAGAAGCTCTGCAATCTCAGGCTCAGGCAACGGCTTGCTTATAATGTATCCCTGTATGCCGTCGCATTTTATACTTTTAAGGTAACGAAGCTGTTGCTCTGTCTCAACTCCCTCGGCATATACCGTCAAGCCCATTCTGTGTGATAGTTCGGTTATTGCATAGACTATCTGGTCGTTTCCTTCATTCTCCTGAATATCGTCAATAAAAGCCTTATCAATTTTAATTATATTGATCGGCAGTCTTCTGAGATAAGTCAACGAGGAGTATCCCTGCCCGAAATCATCCAGTGAGATGTGGAAGCCGTAGTCCTTCAGCTCATTCAGCTTCCTGAGGCCTGATTCAAATGAATCTATGAGTACCGATTCAGTAATCTCCAGCTTGATCCTGTCAGGCTCCACACCGCAGGAAGCTACGATGGCTTTGACATTTTGTACAAAGTCTGCCTGCATAAGCTGTACAGGAGAAATATTTATAGAAACAGTTATCCCTGGATATCCCTCAGCAGCCAGTTTTGCAGCAAAGCTGCAGCCTGTCCTCAATACCCAATTTCCTATGGGGATTATCAAGCCGTTTTCTTCTGCCAGTTTGATAAATACTACCGGGGAAACAGGTCCAAGCTCGGGACTGTTCCATCTGATAAGGGCTTCCAGACTGCAGATCTTTTCCGAAGAAAAATCCAATATCGGTTGATAGTTCAAGGTGAAGTCCATGTTCTTTACAGCTTCTCTCAGGCTGTTTTCCAGGAACATCCTCTCCATTATCCCCTTTTGCATGCTTTCATCAAAGAATATGTAGTTGTTTTTCCCCTTATTCTTGACCTGGTACACCGCAATATCCGCATTCTTGAGGAGATCATCGAAATTCGTACCGTCTGAGGGGTAGATTACA
>CAZNMO010000138.1:10895-12903 GCA_964574195.1 uncultured Clostridiaceae bacterium
ATGAAGCTTCATTTCGGCCAGGTTGATCGGCTTTCCAAACTCCCGGAATATCCTGTCAAGATATTTGCTGACATCCACACTATCCTTTACATCTTTGAGAACTATTACATACTCGTCGCCGCCGAGCCTGAATATGCTGGTTCCATCATCGGACATTTCACTGAGTCTGACTCCTATTTCCTTCAGGAACCGGTCCCCTTCACTATGGCCAAAATTGTCATTGATAGTCTTGAAATCGTCTATATCTATGTAAACAATTGCAAACTTGCTGTCAGGCTCTCCGCTTATCAGCTCCTCAACATATTCTTTGAGGTATGACCTGTTGGGCAGGTTGGTAAGCGCATCATGGTAAGCCATCTGGAGTATCCGGTCCTGATGCTCCTTGAGCTGGGTGATATCAGTATGTGAGCCTACAATTTTATAGGGGTATCCCAGCTGGTCATAAAGAACCTTAGCCTTTGTAATCAACCACAGTAGCTTCCCCTTCTTGTGTCTTACCCTATACTCGCAAGTGCAATCCTTCTGATCTTTTTCAAAGAAGCCTTCGATTTTTGTTCTTACATAATCAACATCCTCAGGTGCGACTATATTGCTCCATTCTGTCATATTTCTTATTTCATCTTCGCTGTAGCCCAGTATTCCCTGCAGTCTTCTGGAGAAATGAATCTTGTTGCTTCCCAGCTCCCACTCCCATATGATATCATTTGCCGCTTCGGCAACCAGCCTGTATTTTTCTTCACTGACTTGAAGCTTATCATGGGCTTCAACCAATTCATCCAGCTGGTTTTTGAGCTGCTGATCGGCAGCAGATACCTGCTCATACAAGGCAACCAATTCCTGATTTGCTCCAAATAGCTCCTTTTCTGCAATTTTCCTCTTCCTTATGTTGTTGATGAGCACCAATATATAGATCGCCATGACAATAAAGGTCAAAATCGTACCGATTACCAGGTTTTTATACGTCTCAAAGAAAGAAAAGGGCTTGTTGATTATAGTACTTCCCTCCGGAAGTGCACTGACGGGTATATTGAAGCGGACCATCTGATTATAGTCAAAAATATACTCAACTACTTTGTCGTCAATATTTTTGATCGTATTGATATCCTCGCCCTTTAGTACTCTTATCCCAAGCTCTGCTGCGCTTTTGCCTACTGTGAAGCCCCTCAGCAAGCTTCCACCCAATACGCCGTTCCCCATCCTGAAATTCCACATGTCATATACAGGAACAGCGCTGGCTTTGCTTATTATCTCAACAAATTTATCTGCCGGCCTTTTGAAGCCGCGGGCATCAATGGTATATGCCCCCATAAGCACTATACTATTTTTGTCCAGCTTTGAAATTTTTTCTTCTATCTGGTCAATGGTCAGCTCATTTAGAAAATAAAGATTATAACTGTCTTGAATCTTGTTCTCAAGGATAACATTTCTGGAGTCCTTTCCAGTATCCGTATTGTCAAATATGACATATACATCCTTCACTTCAGGATTTATAGCGGACACAGCCTTCATCGTACCTGCAGGGTCATGGATCTCATATACACCGACGACATCTTTCTGATCCTTAAGTATCGTAAATGCTGCACCTTTTGTTACCCCGCTGAATATTACAGGGGCATCGGAAAAAAGCTCCTTACGATGCTCCATGGAGAATTCCAGCGCTGCATTGTCCGTCGCAAATATCAGGTCTATCTTTGTATTTGCATACTTGTATTTGTAAAGCTGGTAAAGCTGTTCAATATTCCCCCGCTCTGGATGATACTTGGTATCCATGTACTCCACAGAAATCAGAATATTTTCAAACTCAGCCTTAAGCTTGTCAGATATTGCTTTTGACTGCTCATTTGTCCACCGGTAGCCTTCATCATAGGAATTGAGTATGAGGATCCTCTTGATATTGTCGTTCAGATCTTCGTCAGTACGCTCTGCAGCATAGGCATATGATATTCCTGAGCCAAAAAAGCACAAAGATACAAGAAATACAAACAAAGGTCTGATGTATTTCCCGTAT
>CAZNMO010000139.1:0-12714 GCA_964574195.1 uncultured Clostridiaceae bacterium
ATGCAGGAGGGCATTGCCCTGTTCAGTATCATAAGGGGACAGGATGGCGTACCGGAAAACTACTGTCTGATAGACACAAACCCGGCTTTTGAGAAAATAATTGATAGTAACCTTGAAAAGGCCGGCAGCTATACAATATATAATATGCTGTCACAAAACGAAAGAGATAAGATAGAAAAGCTTAACGAGGTAGCTGTTACAGGAGAACCGGCAAAGTATGAGAGTTATATGGACAGGTTTGGAAAGCACCTGTCGATCAATATATACAAACCTGAAGAGGACAAGCTTGTTGTTATTTTTTCTGATGTAACGCAGGAGAAAAAGGCCGAAGAGATGGTACTGCGCCAAAAGCAGAGCCTTGAAGCCCTTTTTAAGAACTCTACCGATGCCATAGTCAGATTTGACCAGGATCATAAGGTTATTGACATAAATGAAAGGTTTACAGACCTTTTTGGATATACTACCGGCGATGTCCAGGGGAAAGAAGTGGACAGCGTAGTTGCAACCGGAGAAATGCTTAATGAGGCAAACCAACTTACTCTTGACCTGTTGAACGGCAATGTTGTAAGTGTTGAGTCCATAAGATATGGGGCTGATGGAAAGCCTAGAGAGGTCAGTGTAAAAGGTGTAGCCATAATGCTCAACAGCAAGATCATAGGCGGCTATGGCATATATTCTGATATTTCACAGAGGAAAGCAGCGGAAAAGGAAATACTCTATATGAACTACCATGATCAGCTGACCGGCTTGTACAACAGGAGATTTTTCGAAGAAGAGCTGAGAAGGCTGGATATCGAAAGAAATCTTCCTATTTCTCTCATAATGGCAGATGTCAATGGTCTTAAGCTGATAAACGATGCCTTTGGACATTCCTTCGGAGATGAGCTTCTCATAAAGACAGGGGAAATCATAAGGAAGGAATGCAGAGAAGATGAGATAATTGCGAGGCTGGGCGGAGATGAATTCGTAATTTTGCTTCCGGGAACAAGCTCAGAAGAGGCTGAGAGGATAATAAGGAGGATCAAAAAAGCCAGCGCAGGAATACAGCTGCAATCCATGGAGCTTTCAATCTCCTTTGGCTGGGAGACAAAAAGCAGCTTTATTCAGGATATAAATGAAGTGCTGAAGAATGCGGAAGACTATATGTACAGGCACAAGCTTTTTGAAAGCCCAAGCATAAGAGGAAAAACTGTGAATGCCATAATCAATTCTCTGCATGAAAAAAATAAAAGAGAAGAACAGCATTCCCAGAGGGTAAGCTATCTTTGCGAAGCCATTGGCATTGCCATGGAGAAAAGTGAAAGCGAGCTGAAGGAGCTTAAGACGGTGGGCTTGCTCCATGACATAGGGAAAATAGCAATTGACGAAAAAATACTTAATAAACCGGATAAGCTTACCAATGATGAGTGGAATGATATAAAACGCCACCCTGAAATAGGCTATAGGATATTGAGTTCTGTCAATGATATGGCTGAGCTGGCAGAATTCGTACTTGCCCATCACGAGAGATGGGATGGAAAAGGCTATCCCAAGGGTCTTAAGGGTGAAGAAATACCATTGCAGGCGAGAATAATAACTGTTGCCGATACTTATGACGCCATGACCAGCGAAAGGGCATACAGAGGTGCTATCGACGAGGAATTTGCTATCGCCGAGATAAGAAGAAATGCAGGCACCCAATTTGATCCGGAAGTGGTAAGGGTCTTTACGGAAAAGGTAATAAACGGGAGAAATAAGGTTGAAAAAAGAGAGCAGATGAACTGAACTGACTCTCTTTTTATTTTACATGAATAAAAAAATAGTATATTTTCTATTGACATTGACGTAACGTAAAGGTGTATATTTTATTTGTCGGATGAAGCAATCATGCATGATACTAAAACTCAGGGAGATGAAGTGATGGAATACACGGTGCAAAAGCTGGGAAAGATGGCGGGCATCAGCACAAGAACACTCAGATATTATGATGAAATAGACATCCTTAAGCCGGCAAGGATCAACTCGTCAGGATATCGCATTTATGGTCAGCGGGAGGTTGACAGGCTCCAGCAGATATTGTTCTACAGGGAGCTTGGAGTGAGTCTTGAAGACATAAAGTCAATGGTTACTTCGCCCGAATTTGATGGTGCAAAGGCATTGCGGGAACATCGTGAAAAGCTCCTTGAAAAAAGAGAACAACTGGATATGCTGATTGCCAATGTGGAAAAAACAATAGCCAAAACAGAAGGGAGAATCGTAATGAGTGATAAGGAAAAATTTGAAGGCTTCAAGCAGAAGCTGATAGATGAGAACGAGAAGAAGTACGGAGAAGAAATAAGGGAAAAATACGGTAAGGATGCAGTTGAAAAATCAAACAATAGGGTCAAGAACATGACTCAGGAGGAATATGATGCGGTGACCAGGCTTGGAGAGGAGCAGCTTCGAACCCTGGCTGAGGCCTTCAAGACCGGAGATCCGTCAGGCGAGCTGGCTCAGAAGGCAGCGGAGCTTCATAAGCAGTGGTTGACCTTCTATTGGGACAGCTACTCGAAAGAGGCACATGCGGGGTTGGCTCAGATGTACGTGGATGATGAAAGATTCAGAGCATACTATGACAAGGAACAGCCAGGAACGGCAGAGTTCCTGAGAGATGCGATACTCATATACACGGGCATGAAGAAATAGTAGTTTCTTTAGCAGATAATATGAATGGTGCGACATAAGGGTTGCGGGTTGCGCGTTACGAGTTGCGCGTGGAACGGTTTGGGCTGGGCTTCGAAGCCTTGCCTGAATACGCGAAACACGAAACGGGACCCAATAGTTGTGACCTTATGCTTGCATCGCGTAACGGAAAAATGCGGCTATGCCGCATTTTTTTGCATGTGAGCCGCAGGTCCTATAAACTAAGACCAAATAATTATTTTAGATAATAACATATTGTAATTATCTGTATATTTGTGTATTATTTTATTAGAAAAAACCGAAAAAGGCAAACTTATCGAAAGGTAAGGACGCAAAGCCACAAGTCTAAAGCATATATATGCCATGATCGTTGGGTTGCCGTATAATATTCCGTATGATGTGTATGGGTATTTTTGCTTATGCGCAAATATGTGAAAATGTTGACAGGCAGCGTATGCCTGTTTTTTATATTCAGTTTTCATTTTATTATTTTTATTTTATTAAGGAGGCAACATGTTTACAAAGTTTGATAGGATGCAGATTTCTTATGTAAATATGACACAAACTGAAAGGGCCGGTACCGGCGCAGGTGTTCAACAGGGCAGAAAGGTGGATGTTCCTGAGAAGGAGACCTTTGAGCAGATATTTGAAAAAGCAAAAAACGGCAATGAAATGGCAGCGGTATTGCTGGATGACTGGCAGAGAAACTGTAAGCCCAAGGATGCCAAGGATATGCAGGTGGTTAGTATGATCAATATGGCCGCCATGAGGATCTTCAGGTAGTTTTGATCTTAAACTATAATCGCACATTAAAGGTGATATGCATGAAGAAGAAATGGAATAAAGAAGAGATACAATATTTATTGGAAAATTGGGACAAGGAGGCTCCTGAAAAAATAATGGAGCAGCTTGGCAGGACCGAAGACAGTGTGATGAGAAAGGCAAGGCGCTTGGGCCTGGATGTAAGCAAGCCTGAGGATGAACTGCTCAAAAGGCGATGGACAGAAGAGGAAGACAGATATATTGTTGAAAACTATGGGGTACTGTCGGTTGAGGAGATCTCACGAAATCTGGGCAGATCAGTATTTGCCCTTAGGAAAAGAGCCATAGCCATTGGCGTGACCTGTGAAGCAAAGCGTTGGAGTGCTGAAGAAATGGATTATCTATTCGAGAAGTGGGGGATCCTAAGTTTGGATACCATTGCCCAGAAGCTGAACAGGAGCAGAAACTCTATTACCATAAAAGCTTACCAGATGTCGCTTCGGGAACAGGCTGGCGCCAATGGAGCATACTTTACACCTAATGATATAAGCAGCATCCTGGGTATCAATATCAGAACACTGTATTCATGGATATGGAACGGATGCATAGGCCACAAGAAGTTCAGGGTGGGCAAGAAGAAGAAGTACCAGATTACCGTTGAAGATCTTTGCAGGTTCATTGAAGAGCATCAGAACAAATGGAATTCCCAAAAGGCTGATATCGCGCAAATAAAATCATACTATACCTCCTACTTCATAACAAGAAACGAGACCCTGACCATAAGGGGGGATATGCCGGACTGGATGCAGGAAAAAATCGCCCGAGACAAGGATGGTTTCAGAGAACACTTCAAGCCATGGACAACCAAAGAGGAGCTTGAATTGCTCCATATGGTCGAGATGAAATACACCTACCAGGATATATGCAACAGTCTGGACAGGTCTGTGGAGTCAATAAAAGCCAAGCTGTACCTGCTGTATAAGCAGAGAAACATCGAACAGACTGTTGATAAATACATACAGGTTTAATATAGTCTTCGGAGAACAATCCGGAGACTTTTACATTTTTGCCATGGCTTATCAATTATCGCAATTCTAAACAATTCCATTATGTACAATAATTTGATAGAATTAATGTATGTCGTGAAGAAAATACATCAAAGCATAATTAGTTGAAATGAGCCTGCTCGTACAGGCAGACAAGAGGTGACGGCTTTGAAAAGGCTGATAGGCATAAAAATCATAGCTCTGTGCTTGATCGTCATAATTATATCCGGGAGCTTTTTTCGGGATGTGGTAACCGGACAGGCAGATCCCTTTGAAGAAATAGAAGCCAAGCTTTCAGGTATCTCGGGGGAGGAGAAGGCGATACTGAAGAATCTTTTTAAACTGTCCCAGGAAATACAGCTGATGGAGCTGGAAGAGAAGAAGCTGTCCGGTGATGTGGAAAGCATCAATAAGGAAATACATGACATAGAGATTTCAATAAAAGCCGGAGAAATCAGCTTTTTGCATAAACAGGAGAGCCTTAAGCAGGTTCTGAGAAGCTATCAGAGAATGGGTCCCGGATCGTTTATGGAGATACTCCTTGATTCAGACAGTCTGAGCACCTTTCTGCAGAGGATAAACACATTAAGGGATCTTGCCAGGAATACGGGTGAACTTATGGAACAGCTTGAAAAGAGCGGAGAAAAGCTTAAGCAGGATAAAACGGCTTTGTCCGAGAGACTTCGTATGGTAGAGGAAAAGCAGAAGCAAGCTAAAGAAGCTCTGGCAAAAAAACTTGAATTGCGGAGGGAAAAGGAGTCTTATCTTGTGTCCCTTAAGGGCGCAAGGGAGTATTATCAGGAATACTTGAGCAATATTGAGAAGGTATGGGCTGATATGAAAGTCCTTTTTAAAGAAGCTGCAGCAGAATTTACACGTATAGTAGAGAAAGGGAATATTCCTGCTGAAGCTTTGAAGCTCAAGTTCTCCTTTACAGAAGTCAGAGGAGCAATAGCGGACAGTGTCATCAACAAGGTCATTTCAGAGCAGAGTACACTGCCGACAATGATTTTTTCCTTTCACTCCGAGAGGGTCGATATCAGTCTGCCCGATAATCATCTTGAGCTTACAGGAACTTTTGTGATAGAGGATGGGCATAAGCTGAGGTTCGAAGCACAGAAGGGCAGCTTCTACGGTTTGCCGCTGGAAGCTGGATCCCTGGAGGAGCTGCTGGAGAAAGGCAATCTGGTGCTTGATATAGAGCCCCTGTTGGCGGGAAACAGCATAAACGGGCTGGAGCTCAAGGAAGGGCAGCTGGAACTTATAAGCAAATTCAAACTATTTTAAGCAGTATTGGGGGCAAAATAATGATAGAGGCAAAGGGAGTCGGCCTGGTGTATCCTGAAGGCACAAAGGCACTGCAGAATATACAATTGAATATTGAGGCGGGAGAGCTTGTTTATGTGACGGGGCCCAGTGGATCCGGAAAGACCAGCCTCCTAAAGCTCCTTATGGGAGAGCTGTATCCCAGTGAAGGTTCTCTAAATGTATTGGGGCAACCAATACTAAAGGGACAGGCCGAAGGAATAAGAAAGCTCAGGATGAAGATCGGACCGGTTTTTCAGGAATTCAGACTGATCAAGGGGAGGTCTGCACTTGAAAATGTGATGCTTGGCATGAGATTCTTGGATGTATCTCAGCGGCATATAAGGGAAGCGGCCAAAGATGCATTGGTAAAGGTTGGGCTTGAGCAGAAGCAGCTATCGCTTGTGGAGCATATGTCATGGGGAGAATGCCAGCGTGTTGCCATAGCCAGGGCAGTTGCAAGAAAACCTGAGCTTGTAATTGCCGATGAACCTACAGGAAACCTGGACAGAGAAAATGCTTTGAAGATCCTCGAGCTGCTTAATTCTTTCAAGGATAACAAAACAACAGTAATAATCACAACACATGCGACCCATTTGATAGACGGCCAGCGGTCTGCAAGACATCTGGTAATGGAAAGCGGACATATGCGCTGGGAAAGGCTGGGATAGCGTATGAAGAACATTATATACAATATGGGCTACTTCCTTAGGGAGGTAAGGACTATAACCAGGCTTAACCTAATGTCAAATATATTTTCTCTGCTGAGCATCGGGTTGATCTTCTTCATCCTTGCCATGGTGGTATCCGGCTGGAGAGTTAGCAGTACGGTGGTTGAAGCTATTAAGGATGAGGCGGAGGTCAGCGTATATTTCAATGAGCAGCTTAAGGCGGATGAAATCTCAGGACTTGTGGAATCCATATCCGACATCCCGCAGGTAAGGGAAGCAAGGCTGGTTGATGCTGATGAGGCTTATGGGCGGATGGAGAAGATACTGGGAAAGGAAGCCAGGGTGCTTGAATACTTGGGCGATAATCCATTCAGTCCGTATATAGAGGTTAAGATCGACATAGAGGGAATTGACCCAATACTTGAAGAAATGGGCTACCTTATCGGTATAGAGCATATCAGGGATAACCGGGAGGTGTTGTCACGGATAAGCAGCATTGCGACAGTGCTGGGTATATTAGGTTCACTTGTGGTAACGGCGGTGGGCATATCCACAATGGTGATCGTATCACATATAATCAGGATGGGAATATATGAAAACAGGGAGCAGATCAATACTCTCAGACTTATGGGGGCACCTGAGTCCTTCATAGGCTTTCCCTTCATGCTTGAGGGTCTTATACTTACTATAGGGGGCGGTGCCCTTGCCTCTGCTGCAATGGCGGTGCTGCTGAAATACATGTATTCATGGGTAGCAGGCCCATTGCCTTTTATCCCTCTTCCATCACCGGGGGCATTGACCGCGGAGCTCATCATACTTGTCATGACACTTAGTGTTTTAATGGGAGCAGCGGGTGCCTGGTTTGGGCTGTCATCTGCAAGAAGCAGATAAGGGGTTTGTGTAAAAACTTGTAGAAATTTGCAGAAAAAACTATAATAAAACTAAACAATAAAACTAACATGTATAAGGAGGGTCATTATGCTGAAGGAATTTAAGGCGTTTGCCATGAGGGGCAATGTAATAGACCTGGCAGTCGGTGTTGTCATCGGAGGTGCCTTTGGGAAAATCGTTACTTCACTGGTGAATGATATCATAATGCCGCTGGTCGGATTGCTGCTTGGGAAGCTGGATTTTACCAACCTGTTCATCATCCTGGGAGATGGAAGCTTCAAGACCTTGGAGGAGGCCAAGACAGCCGGAGTTGCAACCTTGAACTATGGACTTTTTATCAATAATATCATCGATTTTATTATAGTCGCCTTCTCAATATTCGTAGTGGTAAGGCAGATGAACAAGCTGACCAAGAAGAAGGAGGAGCCGGCTCCGGCACCTACCACAAAGACTTGCAGGTATTGCTTCAGCGAGGTTCATATAGACGCCACCAAATGTCCTCATTGCACTTCCTCGCTGACTGAGTAGGATAATGGTTTTCTGTATTGAACTGACAGGCTTCATATGCTAGAATGAATGAGAAAATATAATAATTTTGTACTAGGGGGGCTGGAAAGGCCAGCTGAGATAGAGTACCTATGAAGACTCTGACCCTTTTACCTGATCTGGATAATGCCAGCGTAGGGAAGTAGAATGTTTATGAATATTAAGCATGGATCCTATACACGGGTTTGTGCTTTTTCTTTTGCCCCTCTAGTACAAAACAAACGGAGGGGTTTTTGTATGGAAACGAAGAAGCTTACATTTTCAGCTTTACTGGTTGCTATGGGAACAATAGCAGGCAATCTGGTCTACATACCCGTAGGTGCGGCCAAATGCTTTCCGGTCCAGCATACCATCAATGTCATCTCTGCAGTGCTGCTCGGACCCGGGTATGGTACTGCAAATGCATTCCTGATATCCTTGCTGAGGAATATCCTGGGGACAGGCACGCCCATGGCTTTTCCGGGCAGTATGGCCGGGGCATTTTTGGCGGGGCTGCTGTACATGCGCTTTGGTAAAAAGCTTTGGGCAGTTGCCGGCGAGGTGTTCGGCACCGGTATTCTGGGAGCGCTGCTGGCATTTCCTGTAGCAAAGCTGTTAATGGGCAAGGATGTAGCAGCCTTTTATTACATTGTTCCCTTCATGCTCAGTACCATAGGCGGAAGTGTGATAGGCTACCTGGTGTTGAGCCTTATGGAGAAAAACCACATACCTGGAAAGCCTGAAACCCGGGAGGTGACCAGGATATGAGGCATGCACTGACTATAGCAGGTTCGGACAGCTGCGGAGGAGCAGGGATACAGGCAGATCTGAAGACCTTCTCAGCCCATGGGGTATATGGAATGAGTGTGATCACGGCAGTGACCGCCCAGAATACCTGTGGAGTACTAGGGGTGCAGGATGTTACGCCTGAGCTGGTGTCAGGACAGATCCAAGCAATTTTTGAAGATATCAGGGTGGATGGACTGAAAATTGGAATGGTATCAAAAATCGAGATTATAGAAGCTATTGCAGAAGGTATGCTTTATTACAGGCCATCCGGAATCGTCCTGGATCCCGTAATGGTGTCCAAAAGCGGCTATCATTTACTGCAGCCTGAGGCAAGAGAGGTATTGATAAGCAAGCTGCTGCCCCTTGCTGCAGTTGTGACTCCGAATATACCGGAGGCGGAAGTACTGACGGGTATATGTATAAAAAGCCAGGAGGACATGAAAAAGGCTGCAGTACTGATACACGGTATGGGGCCGGGCCATGTGCTTGTAAAAGGTGGACATATGGATGATACTGCCACTGATGTATTATATGACGGCTCTGCTTTCAGATATATGAGCAGTAAAAGGATCTCAACGAAAAACACCCATGGAACAGGCTGCACCTTATCCGCCGCCATTGCTGCCAATCTTGCCAGGGGAGCTTCCTTTGAAGCTGCCATAGAAAAGGCAAAGGAGTATATCACCTATGCCATTGAAAACTCCTTTGAGCTTGGCAAGGGGGTTGGACCCACAAACCACTTCTGGCAATTGTACGGGAAGGCAGGTATGTTGGATGAATAAGTCAAAATATGATCTGGGCTTTTTTAGCTTTTTTACACTTTGGCTTGGGGCTGCAATTTCCATAGCTGAGATGCTGACAGGAGGATTACTGGCACCCTTGGGGTTTAAAGCCGGACTTGCTGCCATAGTGATCGGCCACCTTGCAGGAACCGGGATACTCGCAATGGGTGGTGTGATAGGAACTTCCGAGAGACTGCCCTCAATAGTATCTACTGGAATTTCCTTTGGAAGCTATGGTACTTATCTGTTTTCGATATTGAATGTTTTACAGCTGCTCGGGTGGACGGCGGTCATGATAATGTCAGGTGCCAGATCCATCAATGCAATTACCGGAGCACTCTGGGGCTATGATAACCTGCAGCTTTGGTGCATAGTACTGGGAGGCCTTATATGCCTATGGATATACTTTGGCAGGGATTGCTGGAGAAAGCTCAATCAGGCTGCTGTTGTGTTGCTCTTGCTGCTGACTGTGCTTTTGAGCCTGCTGGTATTAAGCAATGGGGATATGATCAACAGGACCGGCACAGGAGGATTATCCTTTGGGGCTGCCATTGAGCTCAATGTGATAATGCCCTTGTCATGGCTGCCTTTGATCGCTGACTATACCAGGTTTGCGAAAAATAAGAGGTCAGGTGCCGCAGGCAGCTTCCTGGGATATTTTATCGGGAGCACCTGGATGTACTTGATCGGCCTTGGAACAGCTATTGCTGCTGGGAATGCCGATCCTGGAGCGATAATGCTTGCCTCGGATCTGGGTATATCCGCTTTGGGGATAGTGGTACTTTCCACTATTACTACTACCTTCCTTGATGCAGGTTCTGCGGGGACATCACTGTTGAACATATTTCCGCGGCTTGGTGACAGGAAGGCTGCTTTACTTATGGGGGTGCTGGGAACACTGGCCGCTGTTGCAGTACCTATAGAGAAATATGAGAATTTCCTGTATGCCATAGGCTCGGTATTTGCTCCACTTTTTGCAATCGTTATAACAGATTATTTCATTATAAAGAAGAGAAGAAAGCTGCAGGAGGATATGCTGGTCAACTGGAGCGCCGCTGCTGTATGGGTCATCGGTGTAGTATCATATTACCGTTTCATAGAGCTGGACCTGGTTCTCGGGGCAACAATACCGGTCATGCTTATAACAGGCCTGCTGCATTATTTGTCAAGGAGGTTCACCGGGGAATGGATATTGTTAAAAAAGCAGCTGCATTGATAACTGAGATAAAGACGGCACGACCGATAGTCCATCAATTGACCAACTATGTGACAATGAATGACTGTGCCAATGTAATACTTGCCATTGGGGGCTCCCCTATAATGGCCAATGCCGTAGAAGAGATAGAAGAGGTAACGAAAGCATCAAAGGCTTTGGTATTGAATATGGGCACTCCAGGCAGCGACAGCCTGAGAGCAATGCTGCTCGCAGGTATTAAGGCGAAGGAAGCCGGGATCCCGGTGGTATTTGATCCTGTGGGTGCAGGTGCCACCGGATTCAGAAATGAAATATGCCGGAGAGTGGTTTCGGAAATCAGACCTGAAGTAATAAAAGGAAATCACTCGGAGATCCTTTATATGTCAGGTATGGAAAGCCGCTTCTGTGGGATAGACTCAGGCCTGAAGCAGGAATGCAGCTCAGGCTTGGTAAGGCAGCTGGCTGGAGAGCTTAAATGCATTGTGGTTGCTACAGGCCGTACGGATGTTATTTCAGATGGGCAAAGCTCCTATACGATCGACAATGGTCATGAAATGTTGTCGAGGATGACCGGAGCAGGCTGTATGACAGGTTCTCTTACAGGCGCTTTTTGCAGTGTGTCGGAGGATAGGCTGGCAGCCGCATTGGGAGGCGTTCTGACCATGGGGGTCGCGGGCAGCCTTGCCCATAGAAGCCTGCAGCCCGGAGCTGGCATAGGTACATTTAAGGTAAGGCTTTTCGACAGCATATATAACCTTGATCACGAAACATTGTTAAGGGAGGGCAAAGTGAATGAAGTACAGGATATATCCGGATTATTCCCTGTATCTGATAACAGATAGAAGGTCATTGGCGGAAAGAACTCTCGAATGCTGTGTGGAGACGGCAATAAAGGGTGGTGTGACCTTGGTCCAGCTAAGGGAAAAGAATATAAATACAAGGGATTACTATAATATTGCTTTGAGAATGAAGGAAGTCACTGATAAATATGAAATTCCTCTCATCATTAATGACAGGGTGGATATTGCCGTTGCTGTTGATGCAGCAGGAGTGCACCTGGGGCCCGAGGATATGCCGGTAGACACAGCGAGAAGGCTTATGGGTACTGATAAGATCATAGGTGCTTCGGCAAACTGTATTGAAGAAGCCCTTGATCTCCAGAATAAAGGTGCGGATTATCTTGGAGTGGGCGCACTTTTTGCAACCAGCACAAAGACCGATACGGAAAGTGTCAGCCTGGAGCAGCTAAAATCGATAAAATCGGCTATAAACATCCCTGTAGTTGGGATAGGAGGGATCAATACCCAGAATGCAGTAAGTGTAAAGAAGGCGGGTGTCGATGGAATTGCGGCAGCAGCTTCGATACTTGAAGCAGAGGACATATTTGAGACTGTAAGGATTTTCAGGAAAATATGGGCTGGAGAATCACAGGATAATAACTATTAGATAAAAATTTATCAAATGTATATGCATTCCCTATTGTCACTAACTGGTTGCTGATGTAAAATTGATATGGAAGCAAATATTCGACCGGATCAGAACCAATACTATTTATGATGCTCAGTCATTATACACAAGTGACATGAGTAAGTTTATATTAATATTACTGGTAACCGGAGGGATTTATATGATAATAACAACAACTCCTACAGTGGAAGGAAAAAAGATCATAGAATACAAAGGCATAGTTTTCGGTGAAGTGGTATCGGGGGTCGATTTTATCAAGGACTTCGCAGCAGGCTTGACCAACTTTTTTGGTGGAAGGTCTGGCTCCTACGAGGGTGAACTTATTGAAGCAAGGGAGCGGGCGCTGTCTGAGATGATGAACAGGGCTTCAAGCCTTGGTGCCAATGCCATTGTTGGTGTGGATATTGATTATGAGGTTCTTGGGCAGGGTAACAACATGCTTATGGTCACTGCTTCTGGAACAGCGGTGATAGTCGGATAAGCTTCAGATTACAAAGGAGGTAAACAAAATGAGTTTCAAAATGACTGACAAGGTGACCTGGGTGGGAAAAATAGACTGGGAGCTGAGACGTTTCCATGGAGATGAGTATTCTACTCACAGAGGCTCCTCATACAATTCA
>CAZNMO010000140.1:0-12696 GCA_964574195.1 uncultured Clostridiaceae bacterium
CGTTTTGTTTACTGTTTTGGGTTCGTTTCGTTTAGTAGCCACGCAAACAACTCCTTCAAACTATTAGTTTCTATTATAATATCATAGTGTCTTGATTTTGGTAAGAACCAGCTTACATTTATTTTCGACTCACCCCTTTAAGACGCAAAAATGTAAGGCAGGCATCATTGATTACGGACATTCTTCAACCAGATACTACTAGTTTTACCTCTTGTAGCGGCCAGAATGGGTACCTCCGGTGTCCTTCATAATGGTAAGATTTCGGTCTACTATGGTGGAATGGAAGTTATAGGGATGCCCCTCGAGATGAAAGGCCGCGGGTGCAGAGATATGAAGGCCTAGAAAGACCTATTTGACAAAATGCTGGCTACCATGGCTTCCTTTTCCCGACTGGATGTAGTAGTTGAAGACTTCGTGGGGTTCTTCACCATTAACGGTATTGTAAGGAAGTTAGGAATCAAGGGCTTGTTGCAAAATTTAATAATGCTGTACGTTTTGAGAACATTTCGATCAGTAGAGGTAAGGCCAATGGTGCCTCCGTCTACTTTGGGTCTAATACTTCTAATATTCAAATCAGGATGTACGATAAACTGTGTGAAATAGACAACGATTACAAAGTACCTGATTGTATTACTTCTTGGAACCGGACCGAAATCCAATTAAGAAACAAGCATGCCCACACTGTTGCTCAGATTCTAGCAACCGAAAAAAACGGGGAAATAACAATCGAAAAAACGGTATGCGGCATTTTATAAGATCGACTATTGAGGATAAAAAGAATTAGATTGACAAACAGGTGGCACCATCATTGGCAATGATTTATGAAGCCTATGGAGGAGATTTAGGACAAATCGAATCAATCATAACTGAAGGCCGCCGCCGGTTGAACCTAAATGATCATGCTTTAATTAATAAATATAAGCAATCAGCCCAGGGACACCTTCCCCCGTCGGTGGGTATGTTGGAAGTAGTAGATTAATTGGATAACTTTTTGAGAGATGCCAAGTCAAAGTAACGGTTTACCCTTACTTTTTTAATCCGCAAATATTCAATCAATCCAAATGCCTGCAGTCTTAGAAAAGCTTTATTTTGCCCCCCTCTATTAGGATGCATGGCCGAAGGCCATAGCATCCTTTCTATTTACTTTCAATTCTCCAACAAGACTTGACCTTCGAAAAGACGGTCAGGCTGCCCTCAATGTTTTGGAATTCTATTGCCAGTAGTCTTGCAATCAAAACTTCCTAAGCAAAAAGGGATACGGAAATAGCTGTCCCTTCTGCACAGGGAATAAAGCAGGGCCTGTAAGGTCCTTGAAAGTGAACCTCCTCAAACTGCATGTGGCATCTAACCTAAAATGCCGATTTAAGTGTCGGTATGAATTTAAAAAAGGGATATCAAACATGAATGGGAAGTGTATTCTAACCAACAAAAGTGAAAATTTTTTTCATTCACAACCGAAAATTAAGGAAAAACAACATATTAAATAGTAGGAGATTTTTTATTAAAACCATGATTTCAACGTAACAATCCTGATAAAACACCAAAAATGCTGCTATCCCCCAAAGGAATGCTACATTTTCTTCAATTCAGAAAAGCCTAAGTCTATCAATTTTTATTTACGAAAAAAGCCGAGGCAAGCCATCAACCCGGCTAAACAATGTATTGTTTCCCTGAACTGCAATTTTTTTAATTGTTCCATCTTTCGGCTTATTTCTGATGTAAATAGTTTCTTTTCTATAATTTCTTGCTCTACTGTGGCGATGTTTTATTTGTTTCGTTCTATTTCTTCTTGCCCCCCATCGAGAGGAGGGTTTCCCTCCGTATTTGAAAAACCCTCTTCGATGCAGCGGTGCACGGTGGATGTTGTCTGTCGAGGATGAATGCATGTAATGATGTCGTCGATGGATGCTGTCATCCGTCATCGATGCAAGGATGGATGTTGTTCATTGTCACCGCTGCATATCATTGTTGGAATGAATGCGTGCTTGGATGTCGTTGATTACGGATGGATGCATGTAATAATGTCGTTCATTGCATGTTACGATGTCATCCATAACATCAATGACTACAGTGGATGTCGTCCATCATAAAGGAATGCATTGGTGCCGTTCAAGCATGTAATGGACGACGTCATCCGAGGTCCTTGAATGTATTATTGTATGTTGTCGTGCAACGGTGGATATCGTTCATGATGATGATAGGTTCCGGCCGCGCCTTCCACTTCCGTCGCCTTTCATCATCATGCCCACATTGAACATTGGTTAGATGACTGCTTGAGATTGATTGCTGCCATGAAGATCAGACGATGAACTATTTGACAGATCGGGAATGCAGCATATTTCTAATTTTGAAAAACCTTTATTATTGGTTTTTCCTATTCCAAATTAGTGAATTAGGGCTAGGATGCCTGGATATCATGTTTCGCTTTCTTTGATGGAGCAATAAGTTCTTTTCCCCGTAATCCCCTGTACCACCTTGTTGTAATAGTTTTATAGGATATTCCATTAAGTTCAGCCCACTCGATAAGTGGCTTTTCTTCCTCGTCAATTTCCGCGTGAATTGTAGAACGTTTATTCCGGCCTTGCTCTTTCATTGTTATCCATTTGCAATTTGATGGTTCATAATTGCCACTTACATTAACTCGTTCAATGGACAAATGGTCTTCGTACCCATTTTCAATTGCCCAATGATAGAAGGCAATAAAACCGTTGTTCCACTCATCGCATATCATGATTCCCCGGCCGCCATAGTTCTTATAATTTGAAGCCTTTGGATTTTTACAGCGGTCCTTCATTTTTCTCCAGATACTGTGCAGCCTTGTACTTGATAATCCATGGATGGTTGCCATAAATCATTCCTCCAAAATTTGTTGAAGGAAAAATAACCATTTTGTTTTTGAAATATCAAGTTAAAGGTCGAATGAAGTTTGTAAGGCTCAATTAGCCGAATGCTTTGTAAAGCAAAAAAGGATCAATGAGTCCCTGAAATTAACATCTTCGAGTAAAGCACCCATTTGATTAATAAAGAAGGCTGACACTGAAACCCTTTGTTCAACGAAAGCCCAGATCTCCTTCGCAATAAATTCCCCCGACACAGATAACAACTCCATATAACAACATTGCTTATTTCTTTTCTCAATTATTGATGTACCTTGTAATACTTCGTTCTCATTCCTGAATTTCGAACTTCGTACTATGCGTCAAGCATCTTCGCAGGCTACGATGCTCCGCACTAAAGGCGACTCAATTGTTTAAAACCTTATTGAAAGTCAGGGCCGGCTTAAAGGTTACATAGTCATCTGCCAGTCTTAGTTACTATAAGGGTGGAAGGTCAGTATGTAACCTATTAATTTAAACTGATGTATACCATCATCAAACCTACAGTGAATATTGTGGATTGATATAACAAATTTGAATGGTTCATAGTTATCGCCCTACGAGGGAGTGAGTTATGCAGAGATGCCGTGGCATGATTGAGATAAATTCCCATGTTCTATTACTTAAGAAATGTTTATGTAACTTATTGTTGACTTCAACAAATGAAAAGGTTGTTTTTGCTACATCAAGAAAACAGCAAAGGAAGTATAACATGAGATTAACAGCAAAAATGTACACCACAGACGAATTAATTGAAGCACTGGGCATCAGCAAAGGCACTTTTAAAGCGCATAAGTCTAAATACCTTGCAAACTACACCTATGAAGAGAAGAAGGTTGGCCGCAGTAAGGTATACAATATCACTGGACACAATAGTCCAATGAAGAGTGCTTTCGCCAAGATATGTGAGGAAATTGCTGGCAAGGAAGTCCCTATTCCTAACGAAGAAAATGCGTACAAGCTATTCTACCTGTACATGACTAAAGATTGTACCATCCTACCAAGTGAAGAGGTTGGTAACTTGGTTGGATTAGAACGGCATACGGTTTATCGATATAACAACTTGTTTAGAGAGTATGGCATTCTTCCTGTGAAGCTAGAAGTTACAACGTATGAGTTTGTGGATAAAGAAACAGGTGAGATTATAACTGGTGAGAACGATCCGAACGAATACACCTACTCCATTATGGATTTGCAAAGTAGGAAACGCCGTGAAATCTCAAAAATGAAATGGAATGACTACTGGCAAGGTTTTTATAACAAAGCCAATGCTATCTTCACTGAAGTCATTCAAAAATATGAGAATCCATCAGAAAGCCGTATAGCAGTAGAACACGAGGAGTCAAAAAATGCTGCTAGAAGGCAATGGTACAAAGAATTTGGTATAGCAAACAAACACTTTTCTAAGCGACTAACTGACAAAGCAGTTTCAGTATTCAATAACTATCACCAACAAGTACTAAGACTTGCAAACTAAACCAGAGGAGATTGATGAAAATGGAACTAAAAGTACTAAGAAACCCAAAGAAACAGGCACAATTTAAGAAGATGATTTGGAATGACCGAATTGAGTGGGCAGCCGCTGAGACTGGTCTAAGTGAAAAGACGGTGCGAGAGTACATGAAGATATTCGTCAAACACAACATTCTGGACGAGTACGGCAATATGACACCAAGGGCTAGAGAAATTGCTACACCATTTTTTATAGAAAAACATAGTAATTACACAATGGACCTTTTCTAGGTCCTTTTTACATAGGTTAGGACTAATAAAATTTAGACCATTTTAGAGTTAGTAAAAAAGTATTGCGATACCCGGGTGGGCTCGGAAAGATATTCCGAGCCTCTAATATATTAACTATATCGGCCTGAAAAATAGATTAATATTTTACCTCTATTGGGCATTGAGTCAGGAGCCCTGTAGCTGCTGGCTATAGGTATTTATAAATAACTGATATTAACACTAAATCACGTTAGTTTACATGCTCATTCACTATCCTTTCAGCATCTCTATCATACGTATCAGCAATGTTTCGAATTGTGTCAGCAAACCTAAAATACCCGGCGTTCTCAATCTCCTCAGCTTGTTTCCGATATTTTAAGGCTAAGTCTCTCTCTGGTTTTCCAGTTGGATCAACGGTATGCACTCCCCGTGAATTTATAACACCCAAATAAAAGCCGTTGCGGATTTGTTCAGTATCCCTACTATTCAGAACCTCCGCCACCGTTTGATTGATCCAAAGCCCATTTGGATCCGGTGGGCAGTGAATAAGGACATTGCCAATATGTGAAAGGGCCACATCAAGATGTCCAGATTCTTCACATAACCTCATTGTTTGATCAAGCCAATTTTTGAAATTATCTCCTGAAAAGCTGCCATCCTTTTGTATTCCCGGCGGTTTTCGCCACTCATTAAGTAGGTGATAGGCACTTTCTGCAATAGCCTTTTGGTTTGCCGTCAATTCCTTTTCAGTCAGTGATTCCTTGTTAGAACGATACACACATCTAATCATTTCTGCAAAAAATTCAGGGTCAGTAGCTAATTGGTTTTCCAATATTTTTGGAAATGCCCCCATATGTCTATCTAATAATGGGATGTATCCCCATTCGATTTTTAAAAGATCATCCAAATTTGAATCAAGATCATCTTGTAATGCCTTAATCAGTTCAACAATATTATAGGTGTCTCTTGTGTAAGTAGGCTCTGTTGAATGCATTGCGGCCAAAAGTGCTTGAACCGCGCGAGCATTATCCAGTGGTTTCTTGTCATGAAGAATTTTATTTAAACAATCGATTGCCGCGTTTGGTCTGTTATATTTAATCAATTTATCTATTGCTATTCCAAGCTCACTTTCCGTTTGATAAGGATTTACAGGGGTTCCGCTCCAATAAACTTCTTCATAAACACCTAATAATCGATCTACATGAACCCAAGTCTCTGTTGTAAAAGGAAGAAAGGATAGAAACCGACCAATCTGTGTATTAGTCCATTTAGAAAAATTTATTTGGTCTACCCATGCCCATCCTTGACTACGTTGGCGCCCCCAAACAAATGAACCCGTGAATTGTAAAAGGTGCTGATCCTCAGTTTCTAATAGTTCTGGAAGTATTTTTTTATCTACTTCCTCTTCACAAATAAAACCAAGGGAAAAACCAACCGAAGCAGGTGATTCTACTGTTTTTGCAAACTGAAAAACTGCCTCTATTCCGCCAAAATCAATTATCTCCTTAATCGCTTTTTGACGATGCTCTTCAAATAGTTGCCGCTGTTCTTCCAAATTGTCTCTTTCTTCAAAAAGCTCATATTCATTATTACTAAAAAGAATACGATGAAGGAATAACGGGTTGGATGGCGCCAGGTTATTTGAAGCTGTTTCAATTTTTGATACCAAATCTGGGGTAAGTGCCCATTTTTCCCCGGCAAAACGTTTATGCTTTGATACAAACTTCTTCAGTTCAAACCACAGAGCTATCCGTTCATTTTCCAGTTTGTTCGAAATACCATCTGATAGTAAATAATCTATTATTTTTTCAAAAGACTGTGCGGGTAAATTATCAAGAAGACTCACGAGTTCTATGAGTTTTCCAATGTCATCACACGCCATTTCAACAGCCATATCTGAATACATTAAGACCTGTTCCCAATAATTCTCTCTATCAATTTTATCCTTATCCCCTTCAGACATGATGTTTCTCCATTTTAGCTTATGGGTTCCCGATGATGTCTGCACTTGGTTAGGTAGTAATTTCAATAAAATTCCCCATCCAATTTCCGGGTATTCCTTTAACAACGCTTGTACAGCAACTTTTCGTTTTAGGACAGTAGCATTCGTTTGGGGAAACCAAGGAAGAAAAATTGTTTTCAAGGAATTAGTTGGTCTATTTGCCCAATTTCCTCCCGGATCATGTGTAGCAAGTTCTCCAAGTATTGAGGTAACACGAACCAAAAACTGTTCATCCCAGGCAAGCGTCTCCAAAGCCCATAGTAATTCTGAAAGGTAAGTTGTTCCTGTAACTGTGTTTCCTTCCTGTGCAAAAAGCTCATCAAAAGGGCCAGGGGACTGCTTCAATGCGTTTTCAACCGCATTTAAAAATTCTTTAGGAGCTGCTTCCGCCAATAAAGGGAGTAAATTATTTAAGCTTCCCCAAAGCTCCCAATCAGCATTTTTAAAAATTTCTCTCACTGCTAAATTGACAACAGCCTCAGGTTCATTTAAAGAACAGTTGGAGAATGCATCTGCATGGGTTCGAAGTAACACCAGACTTTCTGCAATACCCTCCCTTAAAGCATATTAATACTTCGACTTTTTTCCATAAATGCTTGCTGCAAATCTTTGTTCAGTTGGTAAGGTAAATTTGGGGTCACGTTCCGCTAAAACCTTAACAGCACATTGTTTAAACATCTCCAATGTATCATCAAAGATTCGTGGTCCTAGCTCCATCCACAAATTTTCCCGCATAGGAATGCTCCACAATCCATTTTTCAGTTTCAAAGGACTTTCAGGTTGTTGAAGAATCTCTCTTACATTAAGAACCCACTCAGAATAAACTTCGTTCGTTAGTTGTCCAATTAAATTAACATCCTCTTTATTTTGTTCATCCCATGATCCAAGAAGATTTACAAAAGCTAATTTCGAAGCATACCTATGATGCCTCCATTCTTTTGAGGCCGGTAAAGATAATCTTATAAGATCATCTGGAATTGCTTTTTTGACAGGCTGAATAAATTCTTTTTTTATATTTTCCGGAATCGTTTCGAATGTTATAGTGCCAGCATTTTCGCTTTTATAAGTAACATCTTTTTCAATTAGAGCTAGTAGACCCTCAGCATGATTGATTGAATACTGGCCAATAAGCGAATGTAGTAGAGAAAGGGTTACACCTTTAATATCTAAATCATAGATCAGTAGATGAAATTTTTTCATGAACTGCCAAAGTTGTTCTTCAGTTAGATCTTCATTAGAATTGGCTTTTTTTAAATGAACCTTAAAGACATCGAGCTTCTTTCTTTGGTTTTCACTGGTGAATTTACCCAGATTTACTCGATTGACAAAGTCATTTGAATCCTTTGAATGTCGAGCCTGATTCAGTAAAGCTCGAACATGGTCAGTATCAATAGCACTTAGCGGCCCCGTGATTAGAGCAATTTCATCTGTTTGCTCATTAAATATCTTTTTGTTGTTAAAGTCATTCCACGCAGCTTGGATAACTTCACCAAAAACTTTGTTCTCCTTTGTAATATTAATAGAATGTTTGATTTGCCCAAATAGTTTTGCTGGTCTTTCACTTTCTGGTTGCTTCGCGTAAATAATGAGATCATCCGTATCGAAATTTAAATACTTTCCTTGGAGTTTAATTTCGTTAATTGGCCAAGTTGGGAGACATGGTGAAAATCCACCAGTAAGCATCAGGACAACAAATGATGCCTGAACACGATTTTCAAAATGGACACCTCCGCCACTAGTGGAATAGGGGTTACTGA
Organism: uncultured Clostridiaceae bacterium; assembly: GCA_964574195.1. Taxonomy (GTDB): domain Bacteria; phylum Bacillota; class Clostridia; order Lutisporales; family Lutisporaceae; genus BRH-c25. The sequence continues at coordinate 8,358 of CAZNMO010000140.1, forward strand.
GTTCTTTGCCAGTTGTGCTCATATCATTAAATCACCCTTTAATTACAATTTAATTCAAATCTCTTTTGTTAAAAGGTCAATTTATATAAAATCCATTTTCAATTTTAATAAAAAAAAAGATAAAATAGTTCTTACAAATAAATCCTGACAAGGTTGGCTTGTCTAACTTAGAACACTCAAAAGAAAATTCCTTTTTAGTCAAATATAAAAAGGCTGGATTAATTCCAATCCAGCCAGTGCATCTTTATCCTGGTTGATTAAAAAAACCGATGATTGTATTTACCTTCCATACTTCTCCAGATGAGAAAGAATTCGTTTGATTTTTTCCTCATCATTATCTTCTTGCTTCTTTTTTTGATATTCAGTTATCTCTTTTAATAATTCATTTTCGAATTTCTTCAATTTTTCACTATCATAGTTCATTGTCCTTAAGCTCCATTCATTTGTAAGATAAGAGAAGGTTCCACTAGTTCAGATAAATCTACACCATGGTCATTTAAATACGTAAAAATGATGCCACATATACAAAAGAATCAATAAAATAAATCAAATTTTTGTTGCTCATACCTCTGGGCCTTTTCAACCTTCTCGGATCTAACTATTATTTCCTTTCTTTGCTTTACATCGTTGTTTAGAAACGATTCTATTGTATTTGTAGCCTTTAAAATTATATCAATACTAATATCTGGAATATTTTCATATTCATCAAGATAACCATTCAAATATTCTGCCGAAGGATTTGCGATTCCCATTCTCTCACAGACTAACCAACAAACACTTTCTGCTTCAAACTCCTTTTGACTTCTAGAAAGACCTACTCTTTCAAACAACCATTTTTGATTATTCGAACCAAGATGCCCACAATATAAATGTCCTAATTCATGTAATATCGTTGCAAATTTAGTTTCCGTTGGATGATTACTGTTGGCAACAATATTAAATATTATTTTTACTAATGTTCTTTTATTTTTTTCATTTATCCATACTTTTTTATCTGTACTGTTTATTTCGATGAATCCTGCATAGTCCGAACCATAATTATTTTCTGTGTATGAAATACCATCATATTTAATATTCTTAATCAGATTTTCAAATTTGTATATTGGTAAACTTCCTTTTACACTAAATGGATTTAGTAGCTTACTAGGAAAAGGCTTTTCTCCCTCTGTATCTTCAAGTTCATAAACAAAAGTAACGGGTCCAAAGGGTCGTAAGATGACCAGAGGTCTAGCACCTGGTTTTATATCACGTTCGAATCTTTTTCTCCATTCAGTTGCTGAAGCTACATATCTGCTTCCTGGTTTTTGGATATGTATTAACATTGCATTGTATGGGGCTATCTGCGGGAATTTCTTCATAAATTCAATTAACTCTTTAAACTCATTGCTGTTACGGTACTGGTGTATTTCATGAAACAGCTTATCTAATTCTAGATTATTGTCCTTCATCAAAACCACCATCCTTAAATAATCAACAACCAAAAAGAAAATATATTTCTAAAAAAGAGCCTACAAAAATTGATTTGTAAGCTCTTGTTGTAAAAAGATGATTTTACTTTGAATTAATAATTATATAGGGTTTGAAACATTTTCACATTAACAGTTCAGATTGAGTACCATAGCTAGTAATATAAGCCGATTTTTGTGCCCGTGTAAGTGCTACATAGAGTAAACATTTTTCCGCGGTAATAGCCTCACTTGCTGTTACAGGATCTTCATTACTAATTGCTGAGGCCAAAGGTAAGACACGCTTATTTACCGCTACGATAAAAATGTGTTGAAATTCAAGACCTTTAACACGGTGCATCGTAGCTACGCGAACTCCATCAAAACTTCTGTCATCAATCTTATTCCTCTTAATCTCGTAGGTTTTAATACCTAATTTATTAAGTTGGACAATATAGTCATCAAGTAAACGATGTGTTCGGGCAACTAGACAAATGTTCTTTTGATTCACACCTTGATCTTCTAAATGCTTTAACTGGGTAACAATAAAATCAAACTCTTCTGCTGCGTTTCGGAAAACCTCTACCTGCGGAGCATCACCATGGGTTAATGATTGACATGCTTTTCCTTCATCATACCCTTCATCTAAATCATCAATAGGAATACCTTTCAACAGTCCAAATGCATACTTTCGGATTTCTTCTGTAGTTCGGTAATTAATTTTCAGATAACTGCTTCGACCACGAACATTGATCCCGCAGTGGGATAATACGGCTTTGTTCTTATAAATCCGCTGGTGTGCATCCCCTACAATAAATAAATCATTAGGATGTTCTGATCCTGCCAAAGCTCTTAATAAACGAAAAGCATTCATACTCAGGTCCTGACCCTCATCAACGATTACGGAAACGTAACGAGCACTTTCAGTTGATCTATCTAAGATCTTCCTACATTCATACATAGCGGTTTCTACGTCACGTATCTGTTTTTCTCTCATCAAATTTTGGTACTCCTCAAAAACATGCCAAATTTGAATACGTTGCTTTCTATTTAACCGTGTCCCCCGCCCCACGCGTGAAGCTTTTATATATTTATCTAGTGAATAGGCTTCTTGTGCATTTACAACTTTTGACCATTCCTCCGAGAAAAAGCCAGTTGAAAATTCTATAGGTTCCCCCGATAATGTAATCGCTTCTTCCCAAACTTGAGTTAATGTGTCATCATAGCCAATGGAGTAGGAATATCCTTGCTCCCTAAGGAATCGCGTGACCCATGCATCTAGGTTCATTACCTCAATATGCTTTTGTTCCTGAACAGTACATATCTTTCTTAAATTCTCCTTGATATCACTGGCTAGATTTGCTGTAAAAGTTGTAAACAACACCTTGTCATTGCCATTCAACTGTCCGGCAAGCCATTTGGCCCTGTGCATGGCAACCACTGTCTTACCAGTTCCTGCTCCACCTAATACCCTGGCTGCCCCAGAATAATTCTTATTAACAAGCTTCCGTTGCGTTGGATGCAGAAAAATTCGCCACTTTTCAAGCGGTTCCGCCATTATTCTAAGAAGTTCTTCTTCACCTTCGACTACGATAAAGTTTTTCTGACTGCGGGAATTTTGTAACGCTGCTGCAAAGTCATCCGTTTGTGGAATTTTGTCATTATCAGCTGAAACTAATTCGAGAACTTCTTTGACAGAAAATCCATTTGCAATCCATTCTAGCCCTTCATATGCGTCTTCAGGTAAACTACTTTTAGACTCATAAAAGTGTTGGATAGTCTTTAAAGTTCGAACAATGGGAATTTGCTCTTGTGGAACTCCCAATTCAAGTAACTCAGAATCTGTGATATCAGAAAAAAGGCTATTTTGCTCAGCTTCTGGTTTTTCAAAGTTCCCAACATGTTGAATATCGAACACTTGTATATTACCTGTTTTTGGATTAATCTCACATTTTTTTCGTTGCGCCCAGGCATAGGCTTCATCGTGATGGTCAACCCATAGAAGTAAGTACACTCCGCTTTCTGCCTGACGGACGACTATTCCTCGGTATGTATCATCAATACGGACAGAGCACATTTTCTTGTCGGCAGCATTATGAATTTTTTCATAATTAATTCCGGGTGATCGAGGATTGTTTCGGAACTTGTTGATGAATTCCGTAACCTTTCCTTGTATCTGCCGAGGCAAAGCAGCAAACGCTGTAAAGAAATCAGAAGATATAGCAACCACATTATGGTTCATTTAGCACTCCCTCCTTGAAACATCTCGGAAGAAAAGTCATCCACAGTTGAAAAAACCTTCCACCCGAGATCTTCAAATTTGTTTTTCCATTCTAATTGTTCGGACATCAGCAAAGCTATCTTCTCGTTTTCCCACGCCAATTCACACTCGGCAACAATGGCGCCATTATTATCCTGAAGTTCGTAGCCCACAATGGATGGTGCCGAAACACCGAGCCTAATAAGCTTGTCCACACACTCTTTAACTGTATCATCAAAAAGCTGTTCTACTACCTCATCCCAGGATTCATCAATTACATTTTCCTCCTCTACTGCTACAGCTGTTTCTTTCATCATTGTCAAATGTATAGAATCGTAGACTGAGTGATACATACCATTTACAGAAACAGCAGCAAAATTTGGTGAGAATTGCATAACATTAAAGAAATGCCAAAATCCGTTCCAATCAGCTTCAAATTTTTCAGTTCTTGTTTCGATATCATCGTTTAACTGTGCGCAAACAGTTATGTTTGGATTTGCTTTATTTTTCATCCAATCAGAAATTGTAACTCCTGCAAGTATGGTCAAATTTTCACTTAATTTTGGAACCCATTTTCCAAACATAGTTTTATTTAATTCAAAATTCACTTATTGAAAATCAAAATTTTCGATGA
>CAZNMO010000141.1:0-12690 GCA_964574195.1 uncultured Clostridiaceae bacterium
TCATCGTCCTTGTATGCTTCCAGCGCTGTTTTTATCGATATACGATCCAACGCGTTCTGGAGTCCTTTTTTATCGGCTTCCTTGAATATCTCAACCGGAGATACGGAGTATTGAGAGGCATCCCGCATCAATGCTTCATATCCGACTATGTGACTGTCTTTCACATGATATATCGGCTGATACCAATGAGTAATTGAGAATTCAAGCTCGGTTTCTTTGTGCTGATTCATAAGAAAATGTTCTCCTCCAAAAAATAAAATAGACAACTTGTGAGTTGCCTATCAATTATTCATCAATTTGATCCAAGCCTATGGAACACTATCAAATCAATTGGCAACCCAACCGTCATAGCATTACTGCCTTAGACTTGTGGCTTTGCGTCCCCGGCTTTCACCGGGTTTGCCCCTACAATTTTTACTTCATCCAGACTCTAGTATATTTTAACATATAAAAACAAAATAGCAACATATTTTTACATGTTTTACATATATTTGCCAATTTCGACATTTTTCATCACTTATTCTTGGCAAGCACCTGGAGTATCCCTCTTTCATAGCAATTCCGGACTCCGCTCAAATGCTGGAGACCTTGTACGCAGTATTCGCTGACGCTTAAGGAAAGATTATTCCCAAAAATGCTCTTTAGCCGGTGGTTTCTCTCTGTCTGAAGCTTTATTTCAGCCTTTACCCGGCTTACCAAACCCAGCTCATAAGGACTCTTAAGCTTGTTTGAATAAACCTCGCTTTTCTTAAGGCATTCCAATGCTTCCTCATACCTGCCTTCTCTAATGAGCAGCACCGCCATATAGCCTTCAGCAGAGGATCTTCCCATCAGGGTATCCATCTGGTTGTAGTCCTTTATGGCATTGGTAAAATAATTCTTGGCCCTCTGATAATCTCCCATGTCAAAAGCGGCTTTTCCTGCATTTGTATTGAAAACTGCAATCCCTCTGAATATCTTCTTCTCATTGCATATATTGATCGCTCTGTCATAGTATCTCAGTGCATCGGCAAACTTCATATTATAGCGGCGGATCTCACCCACATAATTATATGCAGCCGCAATGTTCAAGGAATATCTGTCCTCCTGCCTGTTCAGCGCCTCGAATACCCCGATGGAATGCTTCAGTGTCTCCTCGGCTTCGTCGTAGTCCTCAGCCATAAGGCGCTGAAGTCCTTTGAGCCGGAGCAATATTCCCATCTCATTCATCTGCTTGTAGCGGTCCGCAAGCTCAATGCCCTTTGCCAGATATTCCTGCATCAGCTCTGTATTATATACCTGTATACCATAATATATCATCTGCCTGCAGCCCTTAAGGGTATACATATATTCTCCGCTTTCATCCGAAAGCTCCAGCAGGTGCCTGATGGCATTGACCCCCTGCTCGTATTCGCCCTCCTGGATGCAGTATCTCCCCTTGATATAGTACAATGCCAGCTCCATCAGGTGCAGCTCACCCGATTCCCTCTCCTGCCGCTTTATTTCCCTTAGCTGCTCCTCCAGCTCTTCCAGGTATTTTGTAGATTCTACCTGATCCATAGCAGCACTGCCCGTTTCTACATCCTCGTACAGTACGGGGAACAGCTCATGTCCGAAATCCGAGTACTTGTCCAGGCTTTTTATCCTATAATTCAGGGCTGAAAGCTTGTTTCCGCCATTGGAAAAATGATATATCAGGCTGGGATAAAGAAATCTGTCCTGAAAGCCTCCGGTAAGCTTCTTTTCCAATGCCTGTCCTATCCTGTTATGGAGTATCCGCCTCCTTGATATGGACTGAAGCCCGTATATGAATTCCCGCAGCTTGTTGTGTGTGAATTCAAAGCTTATAGCCTCTCGGTTCTCGATCTCGATCAGAATATACTTTCCTTGAAGCTCCTCCAGCGCATCCAGCAGCTCCAGCTCATTTCTCCCGCTTATTGTCACAAGCATGTCCAGCTCCACCCTGTCGAAAAACATTGATGCAATATTGAGAAGCTTCATACCCTCTTCAGATATATCAATGATCCTGCTTTTCAGTATATCCTGTGCCTTACCTGATATCTCGCCTATGCTGCCCTTCTCCTTAACTGTATTCAGCAGCTCTATCAGGAAGAATGCATTTCCTTCGGTCTCCTCATATATCCTTTTCCTCGTGGAGCCAGTCAACTGCTGCTCCGGTAGAAGACCGTCGATAAACTCCTCGACCTCATCCCTGGTAAACCTCGACAGCACAAGCTTCTCCATCAGTCCTTCCTTCACCATGGAGGATACGAACTGCTCCACTCTTTTTTCATAGCTGTTGCGACAGGTGGCAACCAACAGTATCCCACGGCCCCCAAGGCCTCTTAATATAAAGCTGGTCAGCCTTATACTTGTAGCATCCATCCAGTGTATGTCTTCAAAAGCCAGGATCAGCTTCCTTTTGCGGCATACCCTTTTGAGCACCTCCAATACCGCCTCTTCAAGTACCTTGTATTTCACATCATCTGAACGCTCTACCAAGGTATAGGCCGCTGCTTCAATATCCGGGTCAAAGGCCGGGAAAAGCCGTACAATTATGTTCTTCCAGAGCCTTGGTATTTCAATGCCGTCATTTTTTATTATTTCTGCCAGGGTAGAAAACACCTGGTTCCACGGCTTTAAGGGGTAATCCTCCTCCGCCTGGTAGCAGCTTGACTTTATCGTGTACAGGCCTCCTTCATCAACACCTTCAAAAAAGCGCTCCTTCAGCCTGGTCTTGCCTATTCCTGCCTCTCCGGAAATCAGTATGGACTTGCAGTTGTTTTGAGCTATGAAGCCCTCATACTGCTCACGCATGATGTCCAGCTCACGAGACCTGCCGTAGAAAAATACCCTGCTGCTTTCCCTTTTCCTATCCTCCTGGCTGCGGCTTTCGATCTTATCCTTATAAAGCTTCTGGGTCTTGTTGTCCGGTGCCACCCCCAGCTCCTGCCTAAGCAGCTGCTTCAGTCTGCGGTACAGCTCCTCGGCCTTGTGATAAGCACGAAGCTTTGCATAGCTGTCTATAAGCATTCTGTAAGGCCGTTCATCCATAGGGTCTTCATTTATAAGCAGCTTTGCATAATGCTCAAGCCTTCCGCTGTCACCATCGGCGCTGCATTTTTCCAAGCGTGCATATAGCTTGGACACATAAAGGTCTCTATATTTATCCCTGCTTCGGAATACCCATTCCTCGTACTTTTCTCCGTCCTTTACCAGAAATCCCTTCAGGAACTCACCTTTGTATGCCTCTACAAAATCTCCTTCATCATTGAGGAATTTTCTCAAGTCTGTCTCCATGTGGATCTCCGTGTTAAGCATCACCATGGACTTGTGGGGTGATATGACGATCTCCTCATTGAAGGCTTTTCGTATCATATATATTGAATGCCTCAGGTTCTTCCTGGCAGTTTCCTCATCGGTTTCTCCCCACAACAGGTCCACCAGCTCATCCCTGGACGCCTGCCCGTTTACGATAAGATAGTAGAATAAGGCTTCAGCCTTTTTAAAAGGAAATACTATCCGCTCATTATCCTTAAATACCTCCGGGGCCTGAAGCAGCATGACTCTTACCAGACTCATCAGCTCACCCTCCTTTCATTGCCGCATCATAAACTATGTTTATTTTAGCATATATGCTGGTATAAAGGAAATTCATACTTCTACAGCTATTGCATAATTTTCCGGTTATGATAGGATAATTATGCAAGGAGGGATCACCAGTGACAGAGAAAGAAAAAAGGGTCTATGATATACTTGAACAATTGGAAATACCGTATATAAGATACGAACATGAGCCGGTCTTCACGATACCTGAGGTTGAAGAGCTTATGCTCCTGACCGAGGGGGATCACTGCAAAAACCTCTTTGTCAGGGACCACCATGGCAAGAGACATTATCTGATACTGGTATCGGCAGAGAAAAGAGCCGACCTGAAGGATATAGCCTCACAGATCGGAAGCACCCGCCTGAGCTTCGCCTCAGAAGAAAGGCTGATGAAATATCTTGACCTTATACCAGGCGCAGTCACTCCCCTTGGGCTGATCAATGATAAGGAAAAGCAGGTCACTGTGCTTATAGATAAGGATCTGAAGTCAGAAGGCCGCATATGCTTTCATCCCAATGTGAATAATGCCACAGTTTCGGTCTTGTACAGGGATTTTGAGAGGTTTCTCACTTGGGCTGGAAACCAAGTGATTTATGTGAGGATATAAGATCCTTCGCTTTGCTCAGGATGACAGGACGAGGGAGCGATGACGTACCATAAGCTACCCACGTTGTCATCCTGAACGCAGTGAAGGAGCTTGACCCGTAAAAGCAGCACAAAGACAAAAAGGGAGAAACATATTAAATGTTCCTCCCTTTTACCATTTACTGCTATTCCATCAACCTATTTTCAAGTATCTGCTCCATTGAGAAGTCCTCTATGCCCAGATAGTATACTGCAGTATCAATAAGCGCTTCCATCGGCAGAAGTCCGATTACTTCACTGCCTACTATGGATACTCCATATCTTGCAGCTTCTATCCTGATCAGTTCAAAGGACCTGTACAGCGCTGTCTTGGTGTAGTCAGTCATATTCATAGATATCTGCACTATTCCCCTGTCCTTGAGCTCAATGCCTATAGCCTTGCAATACCTAAGGCCTCCGTTCAGGAACCTTACATTCTTGGCTATCTTATTGGCTATATCCATGCTGTTTGTATTGAGGTTCACATTGAAGGCTACGAGAGGCATCCTTGCTCCTACCACAGTTGCTCCTGCTGTAGGATGTATCGCAGCCGGACCATAGTCAGGCTTCCACTCAGGAAGCTTTATCTTCTCAGCCATGCCTTCAAATTCACCCTTGCGGATATTTGCCAGGTTCTCTCTCTGTGGGTCTGTTGCTGCCTTCTCATACATGAAGATCGGCAGACCGTATCTTTCAGAGGCTTCCTTGGCAACTTCCCTTGCCAGCTCGATGGCTTCAGTCATTGTGACATTCTTTATCGGAATAAATGGCACAACATCTATTGCACCCATTCTCGGATGCTGTCCCTGGTGCCTTGTCATGTCTATAAGCTCAATAGCGTTTCCCATGGCCTCAAGCAATGCATTCTTTACACTCTGCGGCTCCCCTACTACTGTTACGACCAATCTGTTATGATCCTCATCCCTTTTGTAGTCAAGAAGCTTTACTCCATCCTTGCCCCTGAAAGGATTCACTATCTTCTCTATTTTGTCCAAGTCCCTACCTTCGCTGAAGTTTGGTACACATTCAATTAACTTACTCATTCCAACCATTTGTTTACACCCCTTATAACAAGATTTTTAATAAGGGTTTTTGCACACTTGCAAAAACCTACCCGATCGTTTCAACGAGGCGGGGTACATGCCCACCGCCTGTTGAACAATGTAAGCGATATCTACACCATTATGAGATGGCGAGACATCTTTTGCCTCGTTATTTGTTAAATGCTTTATCTACCAATCCCTTAACCAGCTCTTCCTTTGGAATATAAGGGATAGTTATGTGATCTGTTTCTGAATTATCCTTGTTATACTCAATGCTTGTGGTTATGGAATTCTCATTCCTGGCCCAGGCTCTTCTTGCAACTCCGCCCATTACGTCCCAAGGCATAGCAGAGTTGAGTATCGTGTCAACTCTTTCACTGCCGTCCAATACCATTCCAAAGCCGCCGTTGATGGACTTGCCTATGCCTACTCCGCCGCCGTTGTGCAGAGCAATAAGGCTCATTCCCCTTGCAGCATTGCCGGCGAAGCACTGGGTAGCCATATCAGCCATTACATTGCTGCCGTCCTTTATATTGGAGGTTTCTCTGAAAGGGGAGTCGGTTCCGCTTACGTCGTGGTGGTCACGGCCAAGCATTATCGGACCTACCTCTCCATTTCTGACCATTTCGTTGAATTTCAATGCTATCTTTGTCCTGCCCATAGCATCCTGATATAGTATCCTTGCCTGAGTACCAACGACCAGCTTGTTCTTCTCAGCATCCCTGATCCATACGTAGTTGTCCCTGTCCTGGCCTCTTCTGTCAGGATCTATGCAGTCCATAGCAGCTTTGTCGGTCTTTATAAGATCTTCATGCTTGCCGCTGAGGCATACCCATCTGAAAGGTCCGTAACCAAAGTCAAACAGCTCCGGTCCCATTATGTCCTCAACATAAGATGGCCAAATGAAGCCGTCTTTTTCATCTATACCGTTTTTGGATATTTCCTGTACTCCCGCATCATATACCGACTTCATGAAGGCATTTCCGTAGTCAAAGAAGTAGGTTCCCTTTGCAACCAGCGCCTTTATCATTTCAAAGTGCTTCCTGAGTGATTTGTCTACCAGCTTGCAGAACTGCTCCCTGTCTGATTTCAGCATCTCTGTCCTCTGCTGGAAGGTCAGTCCCTGCGGGCAGTAGCCACCTTCATATACTGCATGGCATGAGGTCTGGTCGGAAAGCAGCTCCACCTTTATATTATTGTTCACCGCATATTCCAGAAGGTCCACTATGTTTCCATGATAAGCAATGGACATTGCCTCTTTTTTCTCCATATACTCATGGGCAATCGCAAATACTTCCTTGAGGTCGGAGGATACCCTCTTTACCCAACCCTGATCCAATCTTGTCTTTATCCTGGAATAATCGACCTCCGCTATTATACCTACTCCATTGGCGATCTCCACTGCCTTTGGCTGAGCTCCGCTCATACCGCCCAGGCCTGAGGTAATGAACAGTCTGCCTTTGAGGTCCTCGTTCTGAGGTATCCCGAGTATCTTCCTGCCTGCGTTCAGGAGTGTGTTGAAGGTTCCATGGACTATTCCCTGAGGTCCTATATACATCCAGCCTCCGGCAGTCATCTGTCCGTAGTTGGCTACACCCATCTGCTCCGCTATGTCCCAATCCTTGGGATTATCGAACATACCTACCATCAGCGCATTGGTTATTATTACTCTTGGCGCTTCGGGCTTGGATCTGAAAAGTCCCAAGGGATGACCCGATTCAACCACCAGGGTCTGCTCGTTGGTCATTGTCTCCAGGTATTTTGTAATAAGCCTGTACTGCATCCAGTTCTGGCATACCGATCCGGTTTCTCCGTAGGTGACCAACTCGTATGGATACAGTGCTATATCAAAGCTTAGGTTGTTGTTGATCATTACTTGGAAAGCCTTGCCCTCAATACAGTTGCCTTTGTACTCATCTATTCCCTTTGCCTTAAGGTCGCCTTCCGGTCTGAAACGATAGCCGTATACCCTACCCAATGTCATGAGCTCTTCCAGAAACTCTGGTGCAACCTTTTCATGCAGCTCCTCAGGTATATAGCGCAATGCATTCTTCAATGCCGTCTCAGTCTGTGCCTTTGTCAGCTTGAAGCCTCTGTCGGGAGCTCTCCTGATGCCCTCCTGGAACTTTGGATAATCCGGGAGAGTATTGTCCAGTTTTACAGTCATAGCCTTTGAAATGTCTAAGTTAGTGACCATTTATTACATTTACCTCCTCGAAAAATGCTGCATCATCTGCAGCATTTTTATTTGATGCTATTTAGAATAACCCTGTTATTACACCGTTTTCATCAATATCTATCTTTTCTGCGGATGGTACCTTCGGAAGCCCCGGCATTACCATGATATCTCCTGTCAGACATACAATGAAGCCAGCTCCAGCTGATACTCTAACTTCCTTGACATTGACCTTGAAGCCCTTTGGTGCACCAAGGAGTGTAGGATCATCAGAAAGTGAATATTGTGTCTTTGCCATACATATCGGCAGCTTATCCAGTCCGATCTCTTCCAGCTTCTTCATTTCCTTCTGTGCCTTTGCGGAGAATACTACGCCATCACCGCCGTAAATTTCTTTTACTATTGTCTCTATCTTCTGTGCTATTGGAGCTTCAACCTCATATAAGTGTTTGAAGTCAGGCTTTGAACCTTCAATGAGCTTAACAAGAGTTTCAGCCATATGTGTTCCGCCTGCTCCGCCCTTGGCCCAGCATTCGTTGAGGGATACTTCCACGCCGTAGACCTTGCATTTGTTTATCAAAGCATCGATCTCAGCCTCTGTGTCGCTGACAAAGCGGTTTACTGCAACCAGTACCGGGAGACCGAACCTGCGGATGTTTTCAACCTGCTTTCCAAGGTTTGCAAAGCCTTTGTCAACTGCTTCCACATTTTCCTTACCCAGGTCTGCCTTTAACACTCCGCCATGCATCTTGAGTGCGCGAATGGTAGCGACTATTACTACTGCTGAAGGCTTCAGACCGCCATAGCGGCATTTGATATCCAGGAATTTTTCAGCTCCCAGATCAGCACCGAAGCCTGCCTCTGTGATGAGGTAATCCCCGAGCTTGAGACCAAGCTTTGTAGCCATTATGCTGTTGCAGCCATGAGCTATGTTTGCAAAAGGTCCGCCGTGGATAAGTGCCGGAGTATTCTCCAGAGTCTGCACCAGGTTCGGCTTTATTGCATCCTTCATAAGCATTGCCATAGCGCCGTGTACCTTCAGGTCGGAACATCTTACAGGCTCTCCTGCATAATTATATGCTACTACCATCCTGCCGAACCTTTCCTTCAGGTCCATAAGGTCGCTGGAAAGGCAGAGTATAGCCATTATTTCTGAAGCAACGGTTATCATGAAGCCATCCTGCCTCAAGAATCCGTTTGCCTTGCCGCCAAGTCCTACCACTACTTCACGGAGGGCTCTGTCGTTCATGTCCATTACTCTTTTCCATATTATCTGCCTTGGGTCTATGTTAAGAGTATTGCCATGGTTTATATGATTGTCAATAGCTGCTGAAAGCAGGTTGTTTGCTGAGGTTATAGCATGGAAGTCACCGGTAAAGTGGAGATTGATGTCCTCCATAGGCACTACCTGCGCATAGCCGCCGCCTGCTGCACCACCCTTAACACCGAAAACCGGTCCCAGGGAAGGCTCTCTCAGAGCAATGACTGCTTTCTTTCCTATCTTGTTCAACGCCTGGCCAAGGCCAACCGAAGTAGTTGATTTTCCTTCTCCTGCCGGAGTAGGAGTAATAGCTGTAACCAGAACCAGTTTGCCATCTGGTTTATCCTTCAGTCTGTCAAAAATGCTGAGATTGATTTTTGCCTTGTATTTTCCGTAGAGCTCAAGTTCGTCTTCTTCAATACCCCATTCCTTTGCAATTTCTGCAACGGGCTTCATCGTACACTGCTGTGCTATTTCTATGTCGCTGGGTACTTTATTTTCCATATTTATCATCCTTTCGTTGTTTTATCGAAAATCACTTAGTCTTATTATATACAAAACCCCGTCACAAAAACGTCTAAAAATGACTAATGATAAGAGCAATTAAAAAAACACCCAAAATATCAAATAAAATTTGATATTTTGGGTGTATGTTTTCCTAATCTTCACAAGTGATCCAACTCTAAACCATATTACAAACTTAACTCATTCAAATTCCAAGCAACTGCTTTTTCTTCGTGTCAAACTCCTGCTGGGAAATTATACCTTCCTCCATCAGTGTCTTATATTTCTTGATCGCCTCAATGCTGTCGGCAGGAGGTGCAGAGGCTATATGTACCGCCCTTGCCCCCGCCGCGCCAAGACTGATGGACTGCTCCGTTGCGCCCGGAAAGGCCACTGTCCCGAGAGCAGTTACCAGCTTTTCAAGCTCCAGAATGTTTAGCCGGTAAGAGCGGAGGTAGTCGTTTACATCCGGACTGTTATTATCAAATCGGGGGCCATTCATATCGCATTTGATAACCGTCCAGTATGGATGGGCGAAATGCAGCTCCACGTTAAAGGCTTGAAAAGGCTCCGGTATATCAAAATACTGTATCGGTGCTGTGTGGTTCATCTTGCCGTCGTCCAGCTTGTCAAGGGCACGGGTCATCTGCCTGTTCATCATAAACTGGGTGATTTGCGGTGCAAGGGCTATGGCGCGCTCCGGCACGGTGCTGGCATAGCGGAGTATGACCTCCGCTGAGCCCTCGAACAGGGGGACGCTGTCCTCTTTAATGGTAAAGGATTTCAGCTGTTTACCCTCAAATATGGTTTTGTCAGGGTTTTTACTCATGCAAAACAGCTTGTTCTGGTAATCAAAGATGATTTTAGTATCCCAAAGGCCGAAGTCAATCCGCTCAGAAATCACGAACTGACCTTTAAGGTGCTGGTTTTGATCGTAGAACGCCAAGTATTCGCGAAAACCCTGCATCGTCAGATTAGCTGCCTTATCAGTCTCCATATCTATCTTGCTGTAGCAAGTGTCACAGATGTATTCGCCCTCGATTTTCGATGGCAAAAGCCACGAAATTTTGCCACCGCAGATGGGGCAAGGGGGTTTTTTAGAAAATATGCCCATAATGCTTTCCTCCATTTATTACAATTATTATCTCGTTCCGCCGCCTGAACCGCCACCGATGGAGCCTCCGCCTCCGCCAAGGGAAGCAAATCCGCCTCCGCCGCCGCTGCGTTTTTCCTGCTCGCGCTGTTCCTCGGCTTTTTTCATGTTGCTGTAAAGCAAATAGTGATAGGAGTAGGCAGTACCCATGCTCCGGCTGTAATCGGTCAGCTGTTCAGAAAGCGCAGGATATAGCTCTTTCATTTGCTCAGCTACTTGATCGGCTATGCCAAAAAGCATGGCATAGGACAGCAGCTCCCGCCAAATCGGCATTTCCTTGATGCCTCTCTCGGCAACCAGTGAAAAATCCTCCAGATACCGTTTGAGCCCCATAAGCTCGTCCAGCTCCTTTTCACCGGCGGGCGTCAGGTCTGATAGTTTGGCGGGAGTATTCCACCTTTTCAGGCAGTGCTTTTGATTCAACCAGGCTTTGCCTGTACTGTCATGCTTCTCTATATAGGCACGAAGCAGGGTGTCCTTTTGACTTGCAAAGCATTCCAGCTCTTTTGCCTGTAAGATGGCGTTCGAGCCGGCAGCCCCCTCCAACACTGTATAGAGATACTCATCATATTCGTTCATTTTGCTATGATTTCCACCCATAAGCTTTAGGTTAACTACTTCTTTGGTCCTGCCCATAAAGCCGACTTCCTGGGTTTCCACAGGGGACAGGCAGCCTAGTTGTATAAGCCGCAGCATGCCTGTGGCGAGTATGGCGCCATCCTCACATACATCAAACATTCTTCCTAGAGTATAGGTGGCGCTCAGGCTGCCCTCATTGGGAAGCTCCCTGAAATACCCAAAGCTCTCTGAGAACTTTTTCTTTTTTTTCTCTGCGCTTTTCTTTTTTATCTTGAGGATCCAAATAATCAGCACTATGAGAAGTCCTATGGACAGCAGTGTCACGGTAAGAGCTGTGAATGTAGATACTTCCTCACCGGTGGAGCCGATATCATCATAATCGCTGCCCTCAAAGGCTTTTTCCATCACTTCTTCAAAGCTCCCCTGTTCCTGCCTTGAGGGAGACAGTATTCCCTTATCCAGGGCAAACATTACCGTCACATGGTTTTCTGAGGAGAGTGGGGCAACTGTGCGGGCAATGATGCTTCCGTTCTCAAATGCCACTTTGCCTGCGAATCCAAAGCCCCATATTTCGGCAATTTCATCTGTAATGAGAGTACTGTCGGCAAGCCGGATTTCAACCGTCACATCGGTAGGGGTTGTATTCATTTGGTCATTTACGAATCGAAAATTTACGCCGTCCTTGTCGGTGTAAGCACCTACCGCATTTTCCAGCTTATATTCAATGGTATAGCGGTTTTGACCGTACCGGCTGATGCCGAAGCAGATTTCATAACCGCTGTCTGTAGCATTCATGCCGCATTTTCCAGCTTTTTCTTCAAAGCTCCAATCAATATTCCAATTCGAAACTGTATCATAGGTACCGTTTTGGTCCGAGACCTTTAGATTACTGATGGTAAGATAATCAGGCACATTCATGGGAATATAGCTTTCTGTTCCCTCGTTAAAATCGCCATTCCAGACCTGTGTAATGTACATGGAGCCGTCCTCGTAAAGAAGTGCCTGAATATCCATGGTGTTTACCTGATTTGAAGCAAAAGCCGGGAGAGTGCGGGCAAGTAATAGGACAAAGCATAAAATCAGTCCGCTTACTCTTTTGCGCATAGAGCACCTCATTTCATGCTGGGCATATCCGCCTTGGCCGCCTGTTCCTCCAGATATTTTCTTTGCTGGAAGCCTAACATCCCGGCAATCATGGAGACCGGGAACATTCGGATTTCACGGTTCAGCTTAGTCACGCTGTCGTTATATATTAGGCGGCTGGTGCGCACCATGTTTTCAAAGGTCTGCACTGCATCCATGGTTTTGATATAAGTTTGGTTTGCCTTTAATTCGGGATATTGCTCCGTCACCATGGCAATCCTGCCCAAGGCTTCGGAAATAATCCCTTCCTGGTGCAGCACATCATCCGGTGTAGATTTTGCCGTGATCACACTTCTTCTTGATTTGATCGTTTCAATCAGCGTTTCGCTTTCGTGCCTGTTATAGCCCTTTGTCAAGTCCAAAAGAGCCGTCAAAGCGTCAAAGCGGCTTGACAGCTGCACCCCGATCTGGCTCATGGCATTGCTGATATTTTCATCAAGCACCACCAGTTTGCGCTGTATGGTGATTATCCACAGAACAATGACCGCAACAATTGTGATAATTGTGATTATGGTTGGTTGCATAATAAAGTCCTCCTCATTTATAGTTTAATATGGACAGACGGACCACTATTTTGTCCGCCTGCCTAATCTTATAGATTGTATTCAATCTATCAAAAGT
>CAZNMO010000142.1:0-12299 GCA_964574195.1 uncultured Clostridiaceae bacterium
CATGCCGGAAAAATTCATTGTGTCCGAAATCATAAGGGAAAAAATACTGGAGCTTACCTCTGAAGAAGTGCCCCATGGTACGGCTGTGGAGGTCACGTCCATGAAGGAAAGGGACAACAGGGACCTTATTGATATTGAGGCTACGATTTTCTGCGAAAAGGATTCACACAAGGGTATACTAATTGGCAAGCAGGGAAGCATGCTAAAGGAGATCGGTGTAAAATCCAGGGTCGATATCGAGAACCTGCTGCACTGCAAGGTCAATCTGCAGCTATGGGTGAAGGTGAAAAACGATTGGCGCGATAACAAGAGCGTACTAAGGAACTTAGGATATAATTAGGAGAAAAGTATGGCAGTTTCCAAGACAGAGGGGATAGTCCTCCGACATACAAATCTGGGAGAAGCGGACAGGATACTGACAATACTCACAAGAAACAACGGAAAAGTGAAAGCAATTGCCAAAGGCTGCCGGAAACCTAAAAGCAGCCTTCTTTCATCATCTGAGGTATTTGTTTTCAGTGAGTTTGTTATGTATAAAGGTACTACTTTCTATCATATATCACAGGCAGTGACGAGGCAGACCTTCTACAATATTAGAAAGGACCTGCTGAGGCTTTCTTATGCCAATTATTTTGCAGAGCTTGCGGAAGCAGTAGCTGATGAGGATATGGCCAATGAAAGGCTGTTTTTGCTTCTGGCTAAAGCCCTTTATTATCTGTCTACCGGTGAGGTTCCCATGGGGCTTATACATCTTGCCTACCAGCTTAAGCTTATGGATATAAGCGGATATAGGCCGAACCTGGAAAGATGTGCGCTCTGCAGGGAAACTGCTGGAGATTATGTGAGATTCAGCATCGGATTGGGAGGAGTTGTCTGTGGGAACTGCTTTTCAGAGGAAGAAACCAGAAGAGTAGGAGATGTTTTCAAGCTTAGTCAGGGTGCCGTTGAAACTTTTAAATTTTTGTTGAACACTGAAATTTCTAGATTAAATACAAAGAAAATTGATAATACTATTTTTAATGAAATAGATAAAATAGCTAGAGCCTTCGTCCAAAGCCACCTGGATAAAAAATTCAGGTCGCTTGATTTTCTGGACACTGTGAAGGATTCTGAAATCTAGAATGAATAGAGTTTGAAAGGAGCAGAACCCATGGATATAAGTCTTGAAAAGGTTGACATTATCAGGGATAGGACAGGTGTATCCTACAAGGAAGCAAAGGAAGCCCTGGAAGAGGCAGGTGGAAATGTAGTAGACGCCTTGATAAATATTGAGGCAGCAGGTGAAAAGAAATGGACTGAGACCATGTCGGTAAAAGGCAGTGAGGCAGTCGACAAGCTGAAGGGTATGGTAAAGTCCGGCAACGTAAATCGCATAAGGGTAAAGAAGGATGACTATGTTATCCTTGACATACCTGTAACTGCAGGTGCTGTGAGCGCAGTGGTGATTCCGCAGATAACAGCAATAGGAACTGCGGTGGCATTACTGTCAAAGTGTACTATAGAGGTTGAAAGACCAAACAAGGAGACAATAAATGTAACTGAGGCCATAGCCAATACTGCAGATGGCATAGCAAACAAGATCAGGAACGTAGCTGATGATATGAAGGGCTCCAAGTCTGATGCACAGGGACACAGTACTACAATGAACGATGTATTGGACACCTTCGGGGAAGACAATATGAGCAGCTACACCTTTAAAACGGACGATTATACAGATGCATCCAATGTAAATGTGGATGATACATTTACGCAATAATCATTGACAAAATGGCTATGATTTGCTAAATTGTTGTTAATGTATCAGCGTAATATGCAACGGCAGATACAGTGTGATGAAGAAGAGGAGTAATCATAGCTTGTACACTAACAGAGAACCGGGAGCTGGTGGGAACCCGGCAGTGACGCATGATGAAGGGCGCTTTGGAGCAATGGTTTAAAGAGGGCCTGCAGCAGTTTTGTAGGTCAAAAAGGGTGGAACCGCGGAAGAAAACCTTTCGTCCCTTGTTGCAAGGGATGAAAGGTTTTATTTATTTTAAGGTGACTATTTTATTGATTTGGAGGGATTGGCAATGACATTTCAGGAAATCATTTTAACGCTTCAGAAATATTGGGCAGAACAGCATTGTATCATAGCTCAGCCATACGATGTGGAGAAAGGCGCAGGAACGATGAGCCCGTATACCTTTCTGAAGGCTCTGGGGCCTGAACCCTGGAGAGTGGCATATGTGGAGCCGTCAAGGCGTCCGGCTGATGCCAGGTATGGGGAGAATCCAAACAGGCTTTATCAGCATCATCAATTCCAGGTAATACTCAAGCCTTCACCTGACAATGTACAGGATCTATATTTGGGAAGTCTCAAAGCTCTTGGCATAGATCCGGAGAAGCATGATATCAGGTTCGTGGAGGACAACTGGGAGGCACCCACTCTTGGAGCCTGGGGACTGGGCTGGGAGGTTTGGCTTGATGGTATGGAGGTCACACAGTATACTTACTTCCAGCAGGTCGGCGGCATAGACTGCCAGCTGGAATCCGCCGAGTTGACCTATGGACTCGAGAGGATCGCGATGTATATCCAGAATAAGAACAATGTATTCGATATCGAATGGGTTTCCGGCATCAACTATGGAGATGTTTTCAAAATGGCTGAGTATGAGCATTCAAAATACAGCTTCGAGGAAGCGGACACCAAGCTGCTTTTCAAATTCTTTGATGAATACGAAGGTGAGGCAAAGAGGCTTCTGGATAAGGGAATCGTGCTACCGGCATATGATTATGTGCTGAAATGTTCGCACACCTTCAATGTGCTGGACGCAAGGAAAGCCATCAGTGTTACCGAAAGGACGGGTTTTATTGGCAGGGTAAGGAACCTGGCAAGGCTGGTCGCACAAGGCTATCTGAAGCAAAGAGAGGAACTGGGTTATCCACTGCTCAGAAAAGCTGTATTTGGAGGTGAGATAAATGGGTAAAAACCTTTTGTTTGAAATAGGTACTGAAGAAATACCTGCGAAATATATGCCGTCAACTCTGCAACAGCTTAAGGGCTTGGCAGAAACAATGTTCAAGGATCAGCGGATAGCCTGTGATGAGATAAAAACCTACGGTACTCCTAGAAGGCTGGTGCTGTTCGCATATAATATAGCTGAGCAGCAGGCGGACATGGAGGAACTTGTTAAAGGGCCATCCAGAAAGGCTGCCTATGATGAAAACGGCGATCCTACCAAAGCGCTGCAGGGCTTCCTGAAAGGGCAGAAGGCGGAGCTGACCGACATATTCCTGCAGGAGCTTTCCGGAGTGGAATATGTATATTATAAAAAGAAGGAAAAGGGGCAGCCGGTCAAAGAAGTACTGAAAAAAATATTGCCTGATATGCTGACTTCGATCTCTTTCCCAAAGTCAATGAAGTGGGGAAACAAATCCTTCAGATTTGCGAGACCGGTAAGGTGGCTGGTGCCAATACTTGGAGACGAGCTTATTGAATTTGACAAGGATGGAATACTGTGCAGCAGGACAACAAGAGGGCACAGGGTACTATCCAAAGGCAGCATAGAGATAAGTAACACTGAGGAATATTTTAACAGCTTGAGGGAAGGCTATGTACTGGTAGACCAGGAGGAGAGGCGCTCTCTGATACGCAGGCAATGTGAAGAACTAGCCCAGACTAAAGGTGGAAAGGTCCTGATGGATGAGGATCTGCTTGAAGAAATAGTATATCTTGTAGAGTACCCTACGGCACTGATGGGCAACTTTGAGGAAAAATACCTGAAGCTTCCGCAGGAGGTAGTAATAACTCCCATGAAGGAGCACCAGAGGTATTTCCCTGTAGTTGACAAGGACAACAAGCTTATGAACTGCTTCATTACCGTAAGGAACGGCGACGGCCGCTTCCTGGACATAGTGAAGGAAGGAAATGAAAAGGTTCTGAGGGCAAGGCTTGCAGACGCTGATTTCTTCTACAGCGAGGATAGAAAGACCTCCCTTGATGAATGTGTTGAAAAGCTTAAGAACGTAGTATTCCAGGAAGCCCTGGGAACCATATATGACAAGACGGGAAGGATAACAGCAGTAAGCGGATATCTTGCCGAAGCAGTGGAGCTGACGGCCGAGGACAAAAAACTGCTTTCCAGAGCTGCACAGCTTTGCAAGGCTGACCTGGTCACCAACATGGTGAAAGAATTCGATGAACTTCAGGGTGTAATGGGAAGGGAATATGCAATCCTCCAAGGTGAAAGGGAGGAGATAGCAAATGCGATATTTGAGCATTACCTCCCCAGGTTTGCAGGTGACTATGTACCTGAGACATTGATAGGCTCAGTGCTCAGTATATCTGATAAGATCGACACCATATGCGGCTGCTACGCCCTCGGCATACAGCCTACAGGCTCACAGGACCCTTATGCCTTAAGGCGCCAGGCAATAGGAATAACCTCAATAATATTGGAAAGCAGTCTGCATGTCGGACTTGGACATCTTTGCAATACAGGGCTCAAAGCCTTTGTAGACAAGGGGATACTTAAGGGAGATATCAAGGAAGTAAAGAAGGATATCATAGAATTCTTCAAGGCCAGATTCAGAAATGTAATGATAGACAAGGGCTATGAGTATGATGTGATCGATGCAGTAATAAACGGTGAATTTGATGATATATATGACTCATACCTCAAGATCGAAGAGCTTTCAAAATGGAAGCCGAGGAACGAGTTCCTGGATATATTGGGCTCCTTCAACAGAGTTTCAAATCTCGCTTCAAAGGCTTCAGGGGCAGTCATCAACAAGGAGCTTTTCAAGGAAAAGGCAGAACTGGAGCTGCTGCAGGCATATAGCAGCATAAGTGCCGAATATGATGAGCATGTAGATAGCAGGGAATACGGGAACGCCCTTAAGCTTATGATCTCACTCAAGAAGCCCATAGATGATTTCTTTGACAATATCATGGTAATGGTGGAGGATGAGAGTATAAGGAACAACAGACTTGGACTTCTGAAGAACATAGCGGCAATGATGAACAGGATCGCTGACTTGGGTACTATAGTGGTCAATAAAATTTGATAAATTTTATTGTGGTGATAAATTCTTTGTGATACTATTTATAGAGAATACAGCAAAATAAACCAAACATTAGGTTTTTTGGCCGGGTGACCGCTGAAAATGCCTTGAGGCAGGTGATAACTATAGAATTCACAAGTCGTCAAAAACAGATAGTAGAATTGGTAAGAATGCATCAGCCCATCACAAGCGAGCAGCTGGCAGCAAAGCTCAATATGACCAGAGCGGCTCTGAGACCTGATCTCACTATACTTACAATGTCTGATATACTCGAAGCAAGGCCAAAGGTCGGGTATTTTTACTCGGGAAAAAGTGTCAACAATATAGGCAGTGATTATATCAAAAGCGTTAAGGTCTCAGAGATAAAGACCGTTCCGGTGGTGGTTGACGAATCAGTAACTGTTTATGATGCAATAGTAACGCTGTTTCTGATGAATGTTGGCACCATCTATGTCCAGAGCAAAGGGGCCCTTACAGGGGTAGTTTCCAGAAAAGATTTCATAAAGATCGCGATCGGCAACAATGATATTCACAATATGCCTGTAGGCATGATAATGTCAAGGATGCCGAACCTGATATACGCATTGGATACTGACAGTGCATATGATGCGGCTGCAAAGCTGATTACCCATGAGATTGACAGTATACCGGTAGTCGAGCCCTTTAAAAATGAGGAGGGCAAGGAGTTATTCAAGATAACAGGCAAGGTATCCAAGACCAATATGACTAAGTTGCTTTACGACTTGTGTAGGCAATAGGTTAGGGGGATATTATGGATAAGAACAGGGCAGTAATATTTGTGATATCAGACTCAATTGGTGAAACGGCGGAGCAGGTGGCAAAAGCCGCATCCGCTCAGTATCCGGAGTGTGAGATAAAAATTAAATGGATACCGTATGTTACCGAAATAGAGAGCATACAGGAAGTCATCAGCGAGGCAAAGGACCTGGACAGCGTCATAATGTTTACCCTTGTGGTTCCTGAGCTTAGGGAATACCTTAAGCGGCAGGCAGAGGAACATAACATTGCTTACGTGGATATCATGGGTCCTGCAGTTGATGCCATAGCAAAGGTGACCAGGCGACATCCCACAGACATACCGGGAGCGATAAGAAGACTGGATGACGATTATTTCAAAAAGATTGAGGCTATGGAGTTTGCAGTCAAGTATGATGACTGCAAGGATACAAGGGGTATCAAGAAAGCAGACCTTGTTCTGCTTGGAATATCAAGGACCTCCAAGACCCCGCTCAGCATGTTCCTGGCTACCAAGAACATAAAGGTGGCGAATATACCACTATTGCCGGAGGTCAAACCACCCAAGGAGCTTTTTGAGATATCACCGAAGAAGATAATCGGGTTGGTCATCAGTTCCAATCAATTGAACCCTATAAGACAGGAGAGGTTGAAATCTCATGGGCTAAGCAGCGAAGCGAATTATGCCAGCTTGGAGAGAATAGCCTATGAGCTACAATATGCTGAAGAAATCATGAAAACCATCGGCTGCGAGATAATTGACGTGACCGATAAAGCCATTGAGGAAACAGCAAATACAATACTTCAAATATTAAAGGAGGCTAATGTCGAATGAAGAAGTATGTCTACAATTTTAAAGAAGGAAAGGCTTCAATGAAGGCACTCCTTGGAGGAAAGGGAGCCAATCTGGCAGAGATGAGCAATATAGGGCTGCCAGTACCTCCAGGATTTACAATAACTACGGAGGCCTGCAACGAGTATTATGTTCAGGGTGAAAAGCTATGGAAAGAGCTTACAGAAGAAATATTTGAAAAGCTCAAGGAATTGGAAGCAACCACAGGCAAGACCTTTGGCGGCGGAAACAATCCTTTACTGGTATCAGTAAGATCCGGTGCTAAATTCTCAATGCCGGGAATGATGGATACAATATTGAACCTGGGCTTGAATGACCAGGTGGTTGAAACAGTAAAGAGCATAACAAACAATGAAAGATTTGCAATGGACAGCTACAGAAGGTTCATTCAGATGTTCAGCGATGTTGTTATGGAAATACCAAAGTCAAAATTCGAAAGAATACTTGACCAGATAAAGGAAGAAAAGCACGCAAAATATGATACTGACCTCACAGCCTCCGACCTTAAGGAAGTTGTAGCAAAGTTCAAGAGCGTATATAAGGCAGAAAAGGGAGAAGACTTCCCACAGAATCCTCAGGATCAGCTGCTTCTCGCAGTAACAGCTGTTTTCAGATCCTGGAACAATGAAAGAGCAATAATATATAGGGCAATGAACAATATACCTGGAAATCTTGGTACAGCTGTCAACGTACAGTCAATGGTATTCGGAAACATGGGAGACGATTGTGGAACAGGTGTTGCCTTCACAAGAAACCCATCGACCGGCGAAAGAAAGATATACGGCGAATTCCTTATGAATGCGCAGGGTGAAGACGTTGTTGCAGGTATAAGGACACCACAGACAATAGATAAGCTTGGCGAGATCAACAAGGAAGTATATAATCAGTTTGTAAGCGTTGCGAACCTGCTGGAAGACCACTACAGAGACATGCAGGACATAGAGTTCACAATAGAAAAGGGCAAGCTTTTCATGCTTCAGACAAGAAACGGCAAGAGAACTGCTGCTGCAGCACTCAGAGTTGCTGTTGAGCTTGTTGAAGAAGGCAAGATAACAAAGGAAGAGGCTGTAATGAGAGTTGAGCCTGCACAGCTTGACCAGCTGCTTCATCCTACCTTTGATACCGAAGCTCTTAAGAAAGCAAAACAGATAGCAAAAGGACTCCCGGCATCACCTGGAGCCGCTTCAGGCAAGGTTTACTTCACAGCCGCAGCTGCAGTAGAAGCAGCAAGGAACGGTGAAAAAGTAGTTCTGGTAAGACTTGAGACATCACCTGAAGATATAGAAGGTATGGCAGAATCCCAGGGTATCCTCACAGCAAGAGGTGGTATGACATCACACGCTG
This sequence comes from uncultured Clostridiaceae bacterium, assembly GCA_964574195.1. GTDB lineage: Bacteria > Bacillota > Clostridia > Lutisporales > Lutisporaceae > BRH-c25. Next base: position 7,997 of record CAZNMO010000142.1, read on the forward strand.
CTGTTGTTGCAAGAGGAATGGGAAAATGTTGCGTGGCAGGCTGCGAAGAGATTAAGGTCAATGAAGAAGCAAAGCAGTTTGTTGCCGGCGGCAAGACATATGTTGAAGGTGACTACATATCCATCAACGGAAGCACCGGAAACGTATATGAAGGTACCATCGCTACGAAAACACCTGAACTGTCAGGACACTTCGGAACTCTTATGGGATGGGCTGATGCAGTAAGAAAGCTCAAGGTAAGAACCAATGCCGATACTCCAAAAGATGCCGAGCAGGCTGTAAAATTCGGCGCAGAAGGCATAGGCCTCTGCCGTACAGAGCATATGTTCTTTGAAGAAGACAGGATCCCTGCAGTAAGGGAAATGATAATATCTGAGACACTTGAACAGAGGAAGGTAGCACTGGATAAACTGCTTCCGATGCAGAGGGAAGACTTTATAGGAATATTCAAGGCTATGGGACCGAGACCTGTTACAATCAGACTCCTGGATCCACCATTGCATGAATTCCTCCCGCACAGCGATGAAGATATAAAGGACCTTGCCAAGACAATGGGACTTCAATTTGAAGACCTCAAGGCAAGGGTCGAAAGCCTCCACGAATTCAACCCGATGCTGGGCCACAGAGGCGTACGTCTCACAGTAACATATCCTGAGCTGGCTGAAATGCAGGCAAGAGCTATAATAGAAGCTGCAGTTAAGGTAAAGAAGGAAGACGGAATCGACGTTCATCCTGAAATAATGATACCTCTCGTGGGCAATATAAAAGAGCTCACATATGTAGAGAAGGTAGTAAGGGAAACAGCCGACAGCATAATAGCTGCTTCAGGTATTGAACTTGCTTACATGTACGGAACAATGATAGAAGTACCAAGAGGCGCTGTTACAGCTGATGAAATAGCAAAGACAGCAGAATTCTTCTCCTTCGGTACAAACGACCTTACACAGATGACCTACGGTTTCTCAAGAGATGACGCAGGCAAGTTCATAAAGGAATACCTCAACAAGGGCATATTCGATCAGGATCCGTTCCAGACTCTCGACCAGGATGGAGTTGGAAAACTGGTGAAGATGGCTGCAGAGCTTGGAAGAAAGACCAGACCTGAAATAAAGCTCGGTATCTGCGGAGAACATGGCGGAGATCCGGCTTCCATCGAATTCTGCCACAAGGTAGGACTCAACTATGTATCCTGCTCACCGTTCAGGGTGCCGATAGCAAGACTTGCTGCAGCACAGGCAAACATAAAAGACAGCATGGGCGAATATAGCCAGAAGTAAATTAGATACAGAAGAATCCGTATATCTCAAATGAGATATACGGATTTTTTGTATTTAATGTAGCAAAGAAATGTACAAGTCATATAATGCTATTGGAGGAGGATAAACCAATCCGGCTTCTGCCCGGAATAAGAAGGGAGGTGACTCCATGGGGTATATTAAGGTGCCTGAAATGCTTTCACCTGAAATGATAAAGGCTTTAGGCGGCAATCTATATGCAGATATAAACGAGCCAAGCCCTGAAGATGAAATGGTAGATACACTCAGAGAATTTTTTAAAGGGAAAAAGAAAAGCAGTAATAAGGAAGAAAAGAAGAGCAAGCCAATGTACCAGAATGATGTTGAATGCTGCTGTCCGAATAAGGTTAAATTCATATTTGTATTAAACAATGCGGTCGTAATCGATGTAAATGCAGTATGTGAAGAAAATGGCGGGTTAGGCTAACTGCCGCCCTATCAACTGTTTACCCTAAAATAACATTTTGAGTTGCATAGGTACTGGATATGCAAATTATTGTACCTATGCTTCACCATACATACTGAATCCAGAAAGTGAGGTGATGAAAAATGGATCAAGTTATTATGCCTGAAATATTAACACCAAAGCTTGTAGATATGTTTGCTTCCAACCCTGATATGCTTAAAATGCTTGTAGCCAATCAACCTGAGGAGGAAGTAATTGTGTGGAAGAATTGTTCCATAGATTGTAATAGCAACCCAACAAATGTTAAGCTTGTTTTTTGCAATGTAACTTTAAGCACAAATGATACAGAGGATGAGTGCAGCAAAGGCTCCAGCACAGCAAAAACAGAAAAACAGATAGGTAATTGTCACATAAAAATAGGCAGCAGTGAACATGTGTATGAGGGCTCACACTGGGGAATAGAAATAAATGAAGCAAGTCAGTTAAAACTGGAGGCGGCGGCGCTTGAAGCAAGGATAGAAGAAAATAGGAAAATACTTGCGCTTATACCTAGACAGACATGCAACAGAAAGCTGGTAGCCAGGTGTAAAAAGTATATACAGGAAGCAGAGGAACAATTGGCTTCAAAGAAGAAGGAAATACAGGAAGAGGAAGTACAATTGGCTTTTAAGAAGAAGTATATTCAGGAAGAGGAAGTACAATTAGCTTCAGATAAAGAGCATATACAGGAGGCGGAAGAGCAATCAGCTTCAGATAAGGAGAATAAGGAAAGCGGGGACTGGCTCACGGGGTTTTGGAAAGAATGAGAAAACAACACAATATGTAAAGGCAGAGGCGATCTAGAACACTTTTAGGTCGTCTCTGTTTTTTATACAATCAGTAGCAAAAAACTGTACAAGTCATATTATGCTAGTGGAAGAACATGAACCGGTTCGATGTTCTACATATATGCGAAAGGAGGTGAATTTATGGAATATGTAAAGATGCCGGAATTGCTTTCAACTGAGTCAACAAAAGTTATACTGAACAATATGGATGCTGTCAAGGAGGCAATGCGCTCAAACGATTACGATGGCGGCTGTCATGACAATGATGAATGCTGCTGCCCGAAAAAGGTCAAGTTCATATTCGTATTGAACAATGTGGTGATAATCAACATCAATGCAGTCTGTGAAGAAGAAAAAAAGGATAAGAAGCCTTGCTAGACCTGCATAGATACATGATTTGAGTTTTATACAAGCGAAAAAATTAATACTGAACGAAGTAAAATTTATGGGCCAATATCTCAGATATCGGCCCATAAATGCTTTTCATACTCATCAATGCAATTATCATGCTATACACTCTCTCGCAGCAAGGAATACAAAAGAGGGACTTTGGACTTCTCTAGCTGGCATATCTTTTCAATTTCTGCTGACTTTACAGCTTTACCGGACTGGTAAATATTCTTTACTAGGCCAAAGAACCAATGAGGGAACAGCAGGTCAATATACAAGACATGCTTTTCATTTTCATTCATAGGGTTTACCTGCGTATACCAATCTGTGACCTCGTTAATGAGTCCTATGCTCCACTGATTCCTGTTTTCGGCCTGCTTTCCTATTATTTTCCTTAAGTCCCTGGCGGGAAGATCATAGGTCACACCGTCCAGATCCAACACATAGATTCCATTGTCTGCCATAAGAGCATTACCTCTGCCATAATCCTGATGACACAAGACTATGGAGGGAGAGCCAAGGTCGGTCAGGCTGCCATAGGACGATTTATTTATGAGCTCTATAGCTTTATCTGCTATTGCAATCATGGAATCGGCGTATTTCAGGTAAGTTGAATGATGGGGAGCCGAAGCATTATTTATAGCAACAGCTTTCCATTCGGCAAACTTGTTTTTCATTGAAGCATACTGCTCCGGCCACTTACCCAGTTTGGACGAGGTTCTTGAATCCTCAACAGGATCGTAGCCCTTTGAAAATATATGGAACTTGGCCAGCCCTTTGACAGCCAGCTCCAGGTCTTGACTTATACCGAGACGAAGATCTTTCCCATTCAACCATTCATAAACAACAAACAACTGGTTATTATAGACAGTAATTGGTTGGTTGCTTTTGTTAGGCATTATTCCGGGAACATTCCCTCCCTTGCTCTTGATATAAACCTGAGCATTGACTGAGAAGAGGGCCTTGTCATAGGTTTGCTTCAGTCTCTTGAGACATAGTGTTCCACCGGCGGTCTGGACTTTCCATACCGTCTTTATGCTTCCACCTTGGATTAATGTAACAGTTGATGGCAAGATGTCATAATTACGTAATACATCAAGTGCCAGATTACCAAGCTTGTTTGAATCTTCCCCATAGTTGTCCAAGTTGCTCATTCCTTCCTGGTGAGTTGTTTAGGCAAAAGGGATTCAAAATTATCAAGCACCGGTATTATTGTCTTTTCAAAGGCGGACATTTCTTTTAGCCTCAGAAGATATTTATCGTTTGACCATTCCTTATCCCTCTTGTAATAGTATTTATTCATGGCACCTAGAAAAAGATGGGGGAACATAAGGTCCAGCTTGACTACATGCCACTCTGACGGGGAAAGGGGATTCTCGGATTGG
>CAZNMO010000143.1:0-12196 GCA_964574195.1 uncultured Clostridiaceae bacterium
AATCCAAGCATTTCCTTCTCCATTGCCAGCAGATTTTTCTGTGGATACTCATTTATCTCAGGATATATTTCAACTGCAACAGGTTCCAGATCCTCCATGGTGTCAAACATGGATATCTGCCCTTCTATATTGCTTTTTTTCATGCCCTGAATGCTTTCCATCAGCTTTTCATACACTGCCAGCATCCTGCTCCTGTATACTCCGAAACAGTCAAAGGCACCGCATTTTATGAGGCTTTCCACAGTTCTCTTGTTTATCACGCTGTAGTCGATCTTTTGCAAAAAGTCATACAGGCCCTCAAAGCTTCCCTTTTCCTGCCTCGCTCTTATAATGGACAGTATCGCATTGGCTCCGACATTCTTCACCGCAGCCAACCCGAACCTTATCTTATTATCCTTTACTGTGAAACTTACGCTGCTTTCGTTGATATCCGGGGGAAGCACTTCTATTCCCTGGCTTTTGCAGTGCTGAATATACTCCGCGACCTTCTTGCTGCTTCCCATTACGCTGGTTATCAGCGCCGCAGTGAATTCCACCGGATAGTAGTACTTCAGCCAGGCAGTCTGGTAGCTTATTATTGCGTATGCAGCCGCATGGGACTTGTTAAATCCATAGCCTGCAAACTTAGCCACCTCATCAAAGATATCTGCCGCAGTCTTGGCAAGTATTCCCCTTCTTACACAACCTTCAACTACTATATTTCCGTTCTCGTCAACGATTCCATTTATGAAATTCTCTCTTTCCTTGGCCATTACATCGGCCTTCTTCTTCCCCATAGCTCTTCTGACCAGGTCGGACCTTCCCATTGAAAAGCCTCCCAGATCCCTTACTATCTGCATTACCTGCTCCTGATACACTATACAGCCATAGGTCACATCCAGTATATGCTCCAACTCGGGATGCATATACTGAATCTTTTCAGGATTGTGTTTGTTTCTGATATACTTGGGTATCTGATCCATGGCTCCCGGCCTATATAGCGCATTCCCAGCTATTATATCCTCAAGGCAGCTTGGCTTCAGTTCCTTCATGAACTGGGTCATGCCTCCGCTCTCAAGCTGGAATACTCCGTAGGTATCTCCTTGGGATATAAGTTTATATACATTGGGGTCATCAAATTCCATATTATCCAAGTCTGGTGCATCCATGCCCTTTTGTTTTATAAGTTCAAGGGTATCCCTTATGACTGTAAGGGTACGGAGCCCCAGAAAGTCCATCTTCAGAAGCCCCAGTTCCTCCAGGGTACCCATCGTAAACTGGGTGGTGATCACATCTTCATTCATCTGCAGGGGTACATATTCTGTGACCGCGTTCTTGGATATGACCACGCCTGCCGCATGGGTGGAGCTATGTCTTGGCATTCCCTCCACGGCTTTTGACATTTCGATGAGATACCGGGCACTTTCATCCTCGTCATAAAGCTTTTTCAGCTCAGGATTGATCTCCAGGGCACGGCCGATAGTCATGCCTATCTCGAAGGGTATCTTCTTGGCGATCAGATCCACCTGGGCATAAGGAATATTCAGCGCTCTCCCAACATCCCTTATGGCAGCCCTTGCAGCCATGGTACCGAAGGTGATTATCTGTGCGACCCTTTCCTTACCATACTTGCCCACCACATAATCAATGACCTCCTGGCGTCTTTCATAGCAGAAATCAACGTCAAAATCCGGCATGCTTATTCTTTCAGGGTTAAGGAACCTTTCAAAAATAAGCTTGTATTTTATCGGATCGATATTAGTTATTCCCAGACAGTAAGCCACAAGGCTGCCTGCTCCGGAGCCTCTTCCCGGGCCTACCATAATACCGTTGTCCTTGGCAAATTTCACATAGTCCCAGACTATCAGGTAATAGTCTGCATAGCCCATCCTTGTTATTATGGACAGCTCATATTCCGCCCGTTCCTTAAGCTCATCGGTAATCTCGCTGTACCTTTTCTCTAAGCCCTGGAAGCACAGCTCCCTGATATAGGTGTCTGAGGTAAAGCCTTCAGGCACGTCAAAAGCAGGCAGGTGCACCTGCCCGAAATCGAAATCCAGACTGCATTGTTCAGCAATTTTTGCCGTGTTTTCAAGGGCTTCGGGGATATACTTGAAAAGCTCATACATCTCCTCTGGAGATTTCAGATAGAACTCCTGTCCCTGGAACTTCATCCTGCCCTCTTCCTCAACAGTCTTACCTGTCTGTATACACAGCAGTATGTCCTGGGCCACCGAGTCCTTCTTTTCCACGTAGTGTACGTCGTTGGTGGCAACCAAGGGTATCCCTGTATCTTTGGACAGTCTTATAAGCTCCTGGTTGACAAGGGTCTGCTCCTTGATCCCGTGATCCTGAAGCTCCAGATAGAAATTTTCCTCACCGAAAATCTCCTGATAGGTCAATGCTGCAGCTTTGGCTGCCTCATAGTTCCCATCCATTATATGCCCGGGAATGATTCCTGCAAGGCATGCGCTAAGTGCTACAAGTCCTCCGGAATACTTGCGCAATACCTCCATGTCCACTCTCGGCTTATAGTAAAACCCCTCTGTAAAGCCCATTGATACCAGCTTTATGAGGTTGTTGTAGCCTTCCTCGTCCTTTGCAAGCAGCACCAGATGATATTGGCTACTGTCCTGCTTGGGATCCCTGTCCTTCATGGTCCTTGGAGCGACATAGACCTCACAGCCTATTAACGGCTTTACACCGTGTTTTTTTGCTTTTTTATAAAAATCCACCACTCCATACATAACACCATGATCTGTAATGGCCACAGACTTCATTCCCAGTTCCCCGGCTTTGGCCACCAGCTCTTCCACCCTGCCGGCACCGTCAAGAAGACTGTATTCTGTATGTACGTGAAGGTGAACAAAATTCTCCATTGTTTTTCTCCTTAATCTGAACAAAATATACCGGTCCTTTTGAAAAAAGCACATATGCTAACATATGTGCTTTTATTCCCTCATTGAAACCTATATTAATATGATAGTACAAAACCAGGCTTACTTCAATCTTTTGTTTAGCTCTTCCCCAAGTTTTTCATAGCCGGGCTTCCCAAGCAGTGCAAACATATTTTTTTTGTACTCTTCCACCCCGGGCTGATCGAAGGGATTGACGCCCAGCAGGTATCCGCTTATACCACAGGCCTTTTCAAAGAAATAAACCAACTTCCCGAAATAGTACTCGTTGATCTCCGGTATATCCAGTATATTTATCGGGACCCCGCCGTCCATGTGGGCAAGCATGGTTCCCTGATATGCCTTCTTGTTCACGTGATCCATGGTTTTGCCGCTTATGAAGTTCAGTCCGTCCAGGTTCTCCGCATCATTTATTATCTCTACCTCAAACTTTGGCTTTTCCACATTCAGAATGGTCTCGAACATATTTCTGGAACCGTCCTGTAGGAATTGTCCAAGTGAGTGAAGGTCAGTGGAGAAATCCATGGAAGCAGGGAATATTCCCTTTCCATCCTTACCCTCGCTTTCCCCGTATAGCTGCTTCCACCATTCGGCAAAGAAATGCAGTGAAGGTTCATAGTTTATCATGACCTCGATAGCTTTGCCCTTCCTCCCCAGTATGCTTCTTACAGCTGCATACTGGTAGCACTGGTTTTTCTCCAGTCCCGGCTCATTGTACTCCTCCCAGGCATCAGCCGCACCATCAAGCATGCTTCTGATATCGATCCCCGCTGCAGCTATGGGCAGCAATCCAACCGGTGTGAGCACGGAATACCTGCCGCCTATATCATCAGCTATTATAAAGCTCTCATAGCCTTCTGCGGTGGCAAGCTTCTTTAAAGCACCCCTTGAGGCGTCGGTAATTGCATATATTCTTTTTGCGGCTTCAGCCTTGCCATACTTCTCTTCCAGATAAGCCTTCACAAACCTGAAGGCTATGGCAGGCTCTGTGGTCGTACCTGACTTTGAGATAACACATGCGCTGACACTTTTGCCTTCTATGGCCTCCATAAGGTGTTTGAAATATGTACCGCTTATATTATTGCCCAGGAATAATATCTCCGGAGCATTTCTCTTTTCTTTCGGCAGCAGGTTGTGGAAGGAGTGTCCCAGCAGTTCAACTGCCGCTCTTGCCCCAAGATATGAGCCCCCTATGCCTATTACCAGCAGGACCTCTGAGTTGTCCCTTATTCTCTGGGCAGCTTTCAGTATCCTGTCAAATTCGTACCTGTCATAGTTCCTTGGGTAGTTGACCCAGCCAAGAAAATCATTTCCTGCCCCCGTCTTTGACTGGAGCATGTTATGGGCGGCCTTGACGTACTCCCCCATATAGGCTATCTCATGGTCCTTTACCATGGAATTTGTGTAATCAAATCTCAGTGTTTTCATAGTATTCTCTTCCTTTACATATTATTTCCCAGAAATGCTGCTCCCAGTATCCCTGCTTCATTTCCCAGCTGTGCAAGCACTATATCGCCGTACTTGACATTTGGAGTGAAGAACATTCCCTCTACTGTAGACTTGAGACGTTCGACCAGATAATCTCCGGCCTTTGATACACCGCCTCCTATAGCTACTATTTCGGGGTCCAGTATATTGAATATATTTATTATGCCAATGGAAAGGTATTTTATCATCCTGTCCACTGTCTCAATTGCAAGCTGATCCCCTTCCTTGGCAGCATCAAATATAATTTTCGCATTGATATTTTCATTTTTTCCTGCAGCCTTATCCATAATGGAGGACCTTATGCCGTCCTGTCCAAGTCTGTGTACGGCATACCTTATCATTGCCGTGGCAGATGCAAAGGTCTCAAGACAGCCGTTGTTGCCGCAGTTGCAGTTGTAGAAGTTCTCTCCCACTATCATATGGCCTATTTCTGAGCCTGCAAAATGGCTTCCGCTGTAAACCTTGTTGTTGATTATTATTCCGGAGCCCACTCCTGTACCTATAGTGAGAAATACTGAATTGTCCACACCCTTTGTAGAACCGAAAAGACTTTCCGCAAGCCCTGCTACTGTTGCATCGTTTTCTATATATACAGGCTTGCCAAAATGTTGCTTCAGTTCAACACCCAATGGGACATTGTTCCAGAATAGATTGGTACAATATATGACATACCCTGTCTTGTAGTTCATCAGGCCGGGTGCTCCGATACCTATGGACTCGATATCAGCTATACTGCTGCCATTGGCCTGCAGCAGCCCCTCTATCTGCTTCTTCATATCGTTGATTATGAGATCATGATCTCTTCCTACTTTGGTCTCTATGGAGGACTGGGCAAGTATCCTTCCCTCCCTATCAACAAGGCCGGCCTTGATAGCCGTGCCTCCAAGGTCAATTCCAACAAGCATTATAATACCTCCAGTAATCAAAATATAATTTGCGGCAAATAGACATGCTGCATTCTAAATGTCATCTATGATCTCACTTATTATCAATGTATTTTTCTTGGTAAGATCCAGCTCCACCTGTTCCTTCATCAGCTGTCCCTCACTGTCTGTGAGCATTCTTATTATTGGTCTGCTTGGATACTTCTTGTTTATATCAACAACTATGCCCTTCTCCCCGCTATTAAGCAAAACGCAGGTTCCCGGCGGATAGGTGGTTATATGCTCTATAAAAACTTTCACTATATTATAGTCAAATTGATGGTCCCCCATGCCAACAAGATATTCAATGGCGTCATTTACATTTATCCTTCTCCTGTAAACCCTGTCGGAGGTTATGGCATCATATACATCAGCAATGGATACGATCCTTGAAAACTCATGTATTTCCGAACCGCTGAGTCCCAATGGATATCCGCCTCCATCAAACCTTTCATGATGAGTCAGGGCTATATAGCTGGCATAGGTGCTCAATACCTGGCTCTTTTTCAGCATTTCATAGCCATAGTTGGTATGCTTCTTTACTATGGAAAACTCTTCCTCAGTCAGGCCTCCGGGTTTATTAAGTATTTCATTGGGGACCCTTGTCTTGCCCATGTCATGAAGCATTGCACCCATTCCAAGCTCTCTGAGCTTCCCCTCGTCATACTTCATTGCAATGCCTGTAATCAGTGACAGTACGCATACATTGACGCTATGGCTGAAGGTGTACTGGTCATTGGTCTTCAGGTCCTGTAAATTCACCATTGTATCCTGCATTTCCATAAGATCGTCTATCATTCTGCATACGCTGTCCCTTATAGGTTTGACATCAAGGGATCTGCCATATCTGATGCTGTCCATGGCATTCTTTATGTTTATCCTGGCTTCAAATCTCGTCTCTTCTGTAATAACATCAGCAATCACTATATCGCTGCTTATTTCGTCATCTACATAAAGCTCCCGTATACCAAGCCCCTTCAGCTTGTTTATATAGGAATCCTTCATTATGATGCCCGCATTCAGCAGTATGTTCCCATCATAGCTGTGGATGGTTTTGGCCAGTATCATTCCTTCCTTCAGCTTTTCAACCAGGATCTTCCTCATTCTGCTACCTCCCGATGGCAGTCAAGAATATTGATAGCTTGTCCTACCTGTGCTTTAAGCAGTATATTATATGTACTTGCGCATATTATAGCACAAAATAAAGCTAATTTGTAAAACTATTCCTGATATCTATCCCTGAGCTTCTCAGCGATCTGGTCAAGCTTACGCAACCTGTGGTTAACTCCGGATTTTCCTACTGCAGGGCTTAGCATCTCTCCCAGCTCCTTCAGGCTTGCCTCCTTGTATTCCAGCCTGAGCTCCGCAATCTCTGCAAGTCCCTCAGGCAGCTTTTCCAAGCCCATGACATCCCTTATGTATATAATATTCTCTATCTGCCTTGATGCTGCATTGAGTGTCTTGTCAAGGTTGGCAGTTTCACAGTTTACAATCCTGTTCACATTATTCCGCATTTCCTTGTATATCCTTACATTCTCCAGGTTGAGAAGGGCATTGTGTGCCCCGATTATACTCAGGAATTTGACTATATGCTCGCCTTCCTTGATGTACACCACATGGTTCCCCTTCCTTACTACTACCTTGGCTCCAAGCTCGTAAAAATTTAGCAGCTCTTTTACATCCTCTGCAAAATCCCCATTATTGGTCACAAGCTCCAAATGGTAGGTCTTTTCGGGGTCGCTTATAGAGCCTCCGCCCAGGAATATGCCCCTCATATAAGTTTTGCGGCAGCAAGCCTTTTTGATAAGATGGTGAGGTAGCTTGTAATTAAGCTTCAGGCCTTTTTCACTCTCCTGGAGTATACCTGTTGCTTTGAGCACATCCAGTGCTCCCATCTCAGAATCTATATACAAGGTATAATTGTTGTTCTTCTTGAGATTTTTGTTTTTTCTCACTACGACCCTTGTATTGATCTTGAAGCAGCTCTTCAATAATGAAAAAAGCATCCTCGCTATAGATGCATTTTCGGTGGAAAGCCTTATGCCAAGCTTATTCACCCCATGTATCTGAACAGTCCCCGTCATTTTAACAAGTGCTGACAGCAACGCCAGCTGACAGCACTTGTTATTTAAAACTATTTTTGAAATCTCATTTTTTGTTATCGAAGAGAAGGTCATGATTACACCTCTTTATCTTACAATACCTATTTTACTCAAAGGCCATATTCTGAATACAGCCTTGCCGACTATGTTTTTGCGGTTTACAAAGCCTACCGTGTCAGAACGACTGTCCCTGCTGTGCGGTCTGTTGTCTCCCATAACGAAGTATTTCCCCTCCGGCACCTTGGACATAAGAAAACCATTATCTGATGTTGGTGCCTCGGTGTAGTCCGGATTCAATTCCTTATCATTTATGTATACTCTGTCATTTTTTATGTCAACAACTTCACCCGGAAGTCCTATTGCTCTCTTTATCAGGTATTTGTTTTCAAGCTCATCTCTCAGCACTACGATATCACCCCTCACAGGGTCGGCAAAAAGATAGTTGACTTTTGCTATTACAAGTATCTGCCCCTCATGAAGCGTAGGCTCCATAGATATCTGGTTGACCAGCGCTATCTGAAAAATATAGGTTTTCAGTATGAAAGCTATTATAAAGGCTGATATTATCAGCTTTATCCATGATACTACCTCTTTTTTAACATTCTCGTCCAAGCTAATTCTCCCCTCTGTTAATTACTCGTTTCCTTCTGTTGATCCTTAAGCAGATAATGCTCCAGAAGCTTCTTTTTATCCCAATGAAGCCTTTCTTCATTGAGCAGATTCAATATCTGCCTGGCCAGTTCATCAAAGTTGTGTCTCAGATATCCATCCTTGATGCTCACAAAATTCCCTGCCAGAACCTTTATTCCCATATCTGCTATTATATCATAATCTATAAAAACCGGTGAAGCCTCTTCGGACTTATATTTGTCCAGCAGCACCTCAGGTATTTCCCCTGTGTTTGCAATGGCATAGTCTATTATCAGCTTGTCTCCGTGTTCGTTGATCGCCCTGATATGCTCCGAAAGACTGTAGCCTATGGTCTCTCCCTGTTGAGTCATTATGTTGCTCACATATATTTTTATAGCAGGTGAGCTGTTGATAGCCTCTGCCATATTATTCACCAGTATGTTTGGAATAATGCTGGTATACAAGCTTCCGGGGCCCAGTATTATTGCATCAGCCTCTTGTATCTCCTTTAGCGCCACCGGCAGAGGCTCACAATTGTCCGGTTTCAAAAATACCCTTCGCACTCTTTTGTTGGCAGCCTGCTGCTTAATGGGTATCTGCGATTCTCCTTTTATAACCGTTCCATCTACCAGTTCTGCATACAACACCACATCCGAAAGCGTCACAGGCAGGACTTTTCCGGTGACGGCCAATACGCTGCTTACCTCTCGCACGCCTGCATCAAAGCTGCCGCAAATGTCATTCATGGCGGCAATCAAAAGGTTACCGAAACATTGCCCCCGAAGGGAACCATCCTTGAATCTGTACTGCATGAGCTGTTCCATTATTGGCTCGGTATTGGCAAGAGCAACTATGCAGTTTCTTATGTCCCCGGGAGGAAGTATCCCCATGTCCTCCCTGATTATTCCCGAGCCTCCCCCGTCATCTGAAACAGTAACTATTGCAGTAATATTCGAAGTGTATTTTTTTATTCCCCTGAGCAGTACCGACAGCCCGGTGCCTCCTCCTATCGCTACGATCCTGGGCCCCCCTGACAATATGCCCTTATCCTGCAGCAAGCTTCTTATAGGATTGCTCTTCAAGCATACCCCCCCAATAACAATATATTATGTATAATGCCAACTACCTGTAGCTTTCCTCCTCTATATCCCTGTGCTCCACTATGACCCTGTGGTTGCTCTCCTTCAGCTTTTTACTAAGCATGTTGACCATTGTTACCGAACGGTGCCTTCCGCCTGTACATCCGATGGAGATCACCAACTGTGACTTGCCTTCCTTGATGAAATGAGGAATAAGATATTCAACCATGTCCGTCAGCTTATTCATGAATTCTAATGCAGCAGGCCACTGCATGACATAGTTCCTTACCCCTTCATCATCTCCGCTGAACTTTTTCAAGCTTTCTATATAATACGGATTGGGCAGGAACCTTACATCGAATACCATGTCTGAATCAAGCGGTATGCCGTATTTGAAGCCGAAGGACAATATGTTGATTATTAGCCCTTCTGACTTGCCCCCCTCAACAAAAAGGTGGATTATTTCCTCCTTTAGCTCTGAGGGGCTAAGGTTTGTCGTATCTATTATATTCGTAGCCCTGGATTTTATTTCCTGCAATTTCCTTCTTTCGGCTTTGATCCCTTTGATTATCCTTCCGTTTGCAGCCATCGGATGCATTCTTCTGCTGGATTTGTATCTTTTTATCAAGGTCTCATCCGAGGCCTCCAGGAAAAGTATATCGTAGGTATGCCCCAAGCTTTTCAGCTCTTCAAGGCTTTCAGCCAAGTGGTCAAAAAACCTGCCGACACGAATATCTATAACAATCGCTGCCTTATCAATGGTCCCTTTGCTATCTGAACACATCTCGGCAAATTTACTGATCAATGCAGGAGGCAGGTTGTCGACGCAAAAGTATCCCAAATCCTCAAGGAATTTGGTTGACTGACTCTTTCCCGCACCGGACAGCCCGGTAACTATCAAAAATTTCATGTATATTCCCCCTATTTTACAGCATTGATTATCTGGTCACTGGTCAGGCCTGCTTCTACTGCTATATCAAGACCGTTTTTCAGGTTTCCTACATCCTCAGGGCTATGAGCATCACTATTTATAACGAACTTCACGCCTTCCCTGGCAGCCGCCATGACGTGCTCCGCTCTCATGTAGCTGCTGTGGGAGTTTATCTCCAAAGCTGTCCCCGCTTTGGCGGCAGCTCTGGCAATAAGCGTAGTATCCATTGGGATACGTGTCCCCGGATGAGTGATGATATCTATCCGGTTTCGCTCTATCGCTTTTATCATTGATTCGGTATTTATTTTCTCAATTCCTTCTGCACCAATGTGAAATGTTTTTGCCGCATAGTTTCTTCCGTATATCTTCACGAACTCGCTGAAATTCTTCGGCAGTACCATCATGTGAAAGCCTACCAGCAGAATATCGAGATATCTCCGTATATCCTCACGCATGTCAATATCACCATCGGTGCTTATAATGTTGCATTCCATACCCAAAAGCACCTTGATGCCTTCTGTATTGGCATTTATCCGGTCAATTTCTTCCCGCATCCTGGCTATGTTCTTTTCCTTTACTCCAAAGGCAAAATGCCTTATGCCATGGTCTGTTATCGCTATTTCAGTCAGTCCCTTTTTTCTGGCAGCCATTACGTTGTCCATTATGTTCCCTGTTCCATGGCTGTATGTGGTATGGGTATGATAATCCGCAAAGAGCTTTATCAAACATCTCACCTCAAAGTAGTTGATATGTATATAATATCATTATTATTATCAAAACACCATTTGTCATACTGAAAATGCAGTGTGCAGTCAGAAATAGATATATATAAGATAAAAGGGATTGCAGTGTGCAATCCCTAAAACTCACCCAACATTTTCACTTCTGTCTCAAGCTTGACATTGAATTTCTCAGCCACTGTCTTCTGAACATGCCTTATAAGGTCATACACATCCTGGGCTGTGGCATTCCCCTTGTTCACTACAAAACCGCAGTGAAGCTCTGATACCTGCGCTCCACCCAGAGAGAAGCCCCTGAGCCCCGAGTCCTCTATCAGCTTACCTGCAAAATAGCCTTCGGGTCTCTTGAAGGTACTGCCCGCACTGGGCAGATGCAAGGGCTGCTTTGTTCTTCTTTTCTCAGTAAGGTCAGCCATTATTCTGTTGATCTCTTCCGGATCGCCCTGTTTGAGCTTTAAGCAGCATCTTATGGCTATATAACCCCTGGGCTCTATCACACTTTTCCTATAGTGGAATCCCATCTCAGACCTCTGCAGCCTCTTCAGCTTGTGCTCCTGATCCAAGACCTCCACCCATTCTATGATGTCTTTCATTTCGCCGCCGTAGGCGCCTGCGTTCATAGCAACCGCTCCACCCAGAGCACCGGGTATACCGCTGGCGAATTCCATGCCCGCCAGATTGTTTTTTGCGGCGATCTTGGATAAGGTAGATAGCAGTATGCCACATTCGGATACCAAATTATCTCCGTCGATATCCACCTTGTTGAACTTTTCACCTATTTTGACCACAGCACCTCTTATCCCCTTGTCAGATACCAGAAGGTTGCTGCCATTACCTATTATATGGTAAGGTATATTATGCTCCCTAAGGCTTACCAGCGCTTTTACAAGCTCTTCGGTATCATCCGGCTCGATGAATATGTCTGCCGGCCCTCCTACCTTAAAGGATGTATGTTCTTTCATGGGTTCATTATATAGTACGTTGTTTATATCAAGTTTTACTGAAGCATAGCTTCCGCAGCAATCCTGCATTACTTTGCTGTCCCCTTTCAGATTATTGTTAACTTTACTCGGCAGCATCCCTTATTATGCCCATGGGAGTCTGCTCACTGCACTGACCCAGGGGGTTATCCCGCAGTATCCCCACCAGGGCCTTCCTGTCCATTGTAGGCTTTGAGGTCCCCAGGATATTGCCGCCCAGATCATTTATATCTACAATTGCAACCTCTGCTTTTATGCTTTCACTGATCCTCCGCGCCACTTGGTCCGGATCTGAAGGTCCCAGTACCACATATTTGTTATAGGGCGGAAGTGTATTTGGTGTTGGTCCGTCAATGGATGAGGCCTTATAACCTGCCACCCTGTAGAAATCTCCCTTACGGCCAATGAGTTTCCCCAAAAAACTCACAA
>CAZNMO010000144.1:0-8671 GCA_964574195.1 uncultured Clostridiaceae bacterium
TAACACTTTCATTTTACTTCATTTTATTGGTATATATATATCCATCTCAGATAATTCATTATCCTGACCTAAAAAGCGTTCATCATAATACTCAAAATCATCCCGCATATCCAGTTCATATCCCGAACAGGGTATCCAGGTACCCCATATATAATCATATGTCATTTTTAGATTCACAAGCTTGCCTTTGTGGGTAAATACTGCACATCGACCCTTTTTTAAAGTTTTAACAGCCATACCTGCTGGAATATCCGAAAAAGCTATTACCTCAACCCCTACAAATTCATTGAAAGTCGTGTCTTCATTAAATTTAGCCATATCATACCCGGGATCTACCTCGCAAATACCATACCCTCTGATTGATGATACTCTGTCTTTTATTTGTTCTGCCCTGGGGTTAAATTCCTTCCACATCAATGGAATTTTATTTTCCCTAATGGTTGTCGTTCCTCTGATACCTACAATAAGTGCACCTTCAAAATCTATGATTTTAGGTTCAATCGTTATGCCAGTCAAAAGATGCCTAAGTTTGGAAGGAGTAAGCTGTATTTTGTTTCCGACTATTACATCAATTCTATTTTTCCTGTAAGCACCGGGTGTAAGTTTAAAGCTTTTCTTAAAAGCACGTGTAAATGCCTCTTGAGATTCAAATCGGTACTCCATTGCGATATCAAGGATTCGTTTGCTGGTGTAAATCAGATCATTGGCAGCCCGATTCATTCTCCGGGTACGCAGATAGCTGCCGACACTTTCGCCTACAACAGCTTCAAATACTCTGTGAAAATGGAAATAGGAGTAGCCTGCGAAAGAGGCTATCTCCTCTACTTTTATATCTTCATTCAGATGCTCTTCAATGAATAGAATTGCTTTTTCCAGTTGTGCAATATAGTCCATTCTTTAACCACACACCATTTCAAACAAGATATTCCCTGCAGTTTCCTTTTGAAGCAACACTGGGATCATTTCCTGACTTACTTCAGCATCTATACTATACGAATGCCACTCGTTTATGTCTGGCGAACCAAAACAGAGTTTTACCTCACCGCTGTTTGTGTCAAAAATGACAGAGCGAAGGGTACCAAGGAATTCATCATAGTAATTAAACATCAAACCTTGAGGATACTTTGTTGATAGAAGGTGTTTAATGTCCTCCTGTGAAACCTTTTCCTTACTGAGCATTTTCTCTATTCGTTCATACCTGACTAATGAATGCTTTAGTTTACGCTCCTCAAAATGGGAAAGCTCAGGAAGACATATATGATTAGTCGAGTAAAGATATTGATCAGCGGTAGACTCATTGATACGTTTGACCGCAAGCCTTCCATCATAAGTCTCGATAAGTGCTGCATTATCACTTTTATCGGCAATCATCAGATTCATGTTGAATGCAATTGGCATCTCCTTTGTAAAATCAATAGAATCTTCTACATTTGCACAGTTTTCCAGAATTGACCGGATGACTGCCCAAAAGTTCAGGCCTTCAATTGCAGGTCTTCTAATCGCCCCTTCCATACTGCTGACAGGTATTCCGGCTGAAGTCATACTGACTGCAAGACCACATTCATTCATACCATCGCCTCTACCAAATAAAACTGAGGATGATGCTATATGTGCGTACCTACCGTTGATCTTTGTTGTGCAAAGCGTCATGTCATCCATTTTTTCAGAAAAATCATAGTTTCTTGCCAATAATGTATGTCCATTCTCTGTCTTCGAGGACAGAAGCGCCATCTGACTGCATCCCGGCTTCATATATGACAGTGCATAATATAGTATCTGTTCTGCCGGAACCTTTAGTATATCGCAGAATCCGGCAATTTCTTCATTTAGTCCCGGACAAAATCTGTCAAACAGCTTTAGCACTTTCTTTCCATCTTCCTTTGAAAATATTGAAGCAGGGATAACGTGTGCATTTGCAAGTCCAGGAACGCTTTGTACCATGATGCCCAGTTTTTGTCCTACAGTGTAATTGTCGCCTTCAAGCTTGATATGGTGAGCATTTGTCTTTATCATTATTTATTTCCTCCTCATACTTTATAGCTCTATTTTAGAACTATGAGCATGGGATTTTTTGATATTTTCTGCTATTGTTATAGAACAAATATAGCACTTAACTCTATACTTATTCTACTCCCTGACCACCAACTCTACGGCCTCACAATGGGTGATGTGTTCTTGTTAGCATATTACCTATTCTCCGCTCAATAACTGCGAGACTGCGGTGCCTGACACCTACCTTCAATCGCATTTCCATTTACCATCGACAATAGAGCATGAACCATCTGTGTCATCCGTTTGAAGTGTTTGTAATTTATTTAATGGAATCCCTTCATCTTTTGAGATTCTGGCCAATAATTTTTCGATCGTCTCTTGTGATTGAGCACCAGCAATAGTGTACTTTTGATTAATAACCAGGGTTGGTACACTATTAACACCATAGGCTTGTGCAAGCTGTAAGTCCTTTAATACGGCTTTTTCTGTTTCATCATTTTCAAACTGTGCTTTCCAATCCGCAAAAGAGATGCTCGTTTCCTTTACGGCTTCTTCTAATACGGCAACATCTTCAATATTCTTGTTTTCAACAAACAATTTGTTTTGTATTCTGTCGAATACATCCCAATATATACTATCTCCACCGATGAGACCAGCTGCTTTTGCAGCTTTCAAGCCAGGTTTTGAAATAGGAAAATTGAAAGCTGTCTGGTGCATTCCTTCAATATTGAAACGATGCTCATCATCATTTTCATTTGCATGAGCCCAATGACCTAACACTTCTGGTTTAACAGCTTCTCGTGAGCCAAAGCTACGTATAAAGTCTTCAGCTTCCCAGCCTAAGGCAAATGAGCGATGGTTGATCTCAATATTGTTGTAATTCTTCGCTATCCGACGCATTCTTGCAGACATTGGGAAACAAAAACTGCAAATAACATCATGAAAAAATTCTATTTTAATCATTGGAATATCCTCCTTTTTTTAGATACATTAATAATATCAAATTGAGCAACTGTTCTCCCGTCTGCAATGAATTTTACCCATTCTGCAAATTGTATATTCCCTCTTGAATTTCTTGTGCTTCCAGTAATAATTCCAGTTTAACCATTTCTATTCCTCTAAAAAATGTTTATAATCATATATTCTTATTAAACTCTCTACGTAAGTTAAGTATTTGTTTATAAATAAATACCATTATACAGTTTAACGAGCAACTAATCAAAACTGAATTAAAGGAGTTAGTCCGTTCCAGAGTTGAGGAAGTCCTCATTGAAATGCAGAAGGCATGAAGGAAGATAAGGAAAGCTGGTTAAGCTTCTTCCAATGGCTCAAGAGCTGTGGCCTTGCCGGTGCTAAACCTATCATAGGAGATAGAAGTCGGGGAATGCTTGAATCCTTGCTGGATGTATTCCCTGATGCCAAATATCAACGCAACGCACTCCACGTGTGTGGAGTATGGATGGCAGACTGGCACCTTAACTTATAATATAATAGAATGGCTGTGAATAAAAAATTCTTCCTGACTTGGCTGGAATTTTTTCTCCAGGCTTTCCAGACCCTCATCAAAGCGCTCAGCTTCTTGTTCATCTATCTCAAATACAGGACTTTGATAGTAAACCCATTTTCTTCCGTCCAAGACATCTGGTTTGAGTTCTTTTACCATCATTGCCGACGGATATGTTCCATTTTCAAGACTGATATTGTATTTTTTGCAGCTCTTAAAACCGCGGCTTACGTAATTATATGGATTTCCATATATTACAATCACATCATAATCAAGTTCGGCCGCCTTTTCAAAGGAATACTCCATTAGTTTTTTTCCATACCCCATTCTCTGATATTCTGGTAAAATACAAACCGGACCGAAAGTAAGGATGTTTTTTTCTTCTCCGGACTCATCAATTAGTTTTGTTTTCGTATACATGATATTCCCAATGATCTGGTCATCAACTTCAATCACCAGGTCCAACTCAGGCAGAAAATCTTTATGGGATCGCATAACATGAACCAAATAATGTTCATTGCACCCCGGAACATATAAATTCCAAAAACATTTCCTAGTAATTTCTTCTACTCTCTCATAATCTGTTTCTTCTTCATTCCTAATCTTAATTATTTTATTCATTTATAAACCTCCTATAATTTACCTGACTATAGTGCCAGGTACAGTACTATACCCCCTAACCACCAACGCAACACAATCCATGTGTGTGGAGTGTGGGCGGCAGACAATGTAAGTTGACAAGTTGACTAAACTGTCACCTTTTTCCCTTAACTTAGTGTCCAGTTTATTATACCATTTCCACTCGGCACTTTTTTCTAGTGTCTCTTATATAGGTTACAGTTTAAACAGGCTGGCACTATTATATTTCATACTAACCATCGTTCAATATAACTTATGTCATTTTTATTAACAATAAGCTATTTAATCCAAAAATTAAAAGAGCTGTCCCTAAGATTTGTTTCATCTTGAGACAACCCTTTGAACTCAGTTAATACTTTACAAATTCATCAACATCGCTTGAAACCATGATGCATGCCGTTGTTCATCATGAGAAGCATGCGTAAAATAAAACTGAATAGGGTATGCAGTTGCTCTATCTGCAATATCCTGATAAAAATCTGCAGCTTCTAATTCATCACAAATTGCTGCTCTGACACCTTCTACGAACCCCCTAGGTAAATCACCGCGTGGGATTTGCGGTAGTTGTCCACCAATTATACATAAAATCATGTTAAACAAATGATAATGCTCTGCTTCGTCTTGCTGAATACTTAAGATTATTTGACGGTATTGTTCATTTGGAGCCAATTTAGCTAATCTTTGATAAAAATTATAAGCATGAACCTCTCCAATTATAGCTTTCCTGATATCATTTACTAAAAGAATATCATTATCTAAAATAACCATATTAATTTGCCGTTTATCATTTTCATAGTAAGAGCTATATTTCATGTGATTTCCCCCCCATTAGAATAGTCCTACTATAGTATATTCACATTATGTTAATTTCTTGAATCTTTTCAACTTGACAAACTAATAAAGGATATAAATCTGTATTATACTTTTTAAAAAGCCACAGGGACGTTTCGAATGTCTTATTCTTTCTTTAATTACCTCTCAACTGAAACGATAAGTGCCAAGCACCAAGGTTATTAGGTTTCTGATTCTGCTGATTTGAATAACCTAAAAAGCCGTTTGACAATAGTTCTCTTGTTTCAGTTTGGAAGGAGCAGTTTCTTGTTTTAACTCTACTAATTTCCAGACTACGGGTTAATTGTCAAAGCAAAAGAAAAAAGAACTCCGGGAAGGTGCTGAATTGCGGTAAGATCTCGAAGTCCCTTTTTATCTATAGTATTTCACCCTATTATTTATCAACCCGTGACATCAATACGACCGTCTCCACGTGTGTGGTGTGCGACATAAGAATACAATTACTCATAGTTATCAATAATCGTCTAAACGTCGTGCCTGCACTTATTCTACTTGAAGATGACTTGCTTTTCGTTTTCAAATTTCCGATTATAAATATTTTTAATGCAGTTATTATGTATCAAGCAACAACTTAAATTTATTCATTATTTACTTACTGAATCACCATATATTCAAGCACTGGTCAAAATGGAGTGCCCTAATTTTTTAAAGCACTCCATTTGTAAAATTATTTATTAATCAGCTTCGATTCAACCAAGAGATTCTTGATTGCCTGCGCTGCTTCTGCAAAGGTTAGGTTTGCTTTTGGTGAAATGTTCGTTGCACTGGTTCCGTTGAAGACATGGGCTGCCAGCACTTCTTTTACGTAATTCGTTGCCCAAGCACTCACCTTTCCGAAATCCGTATAGGTTAGGAATCGGTTCGTGTCACTTCCGCTAAGCTTCGTTATCTTCATAGCTCTTTGATACATCGTCATGGCTTCTTCTCTGGTGATCAGCGCATCCGGCTTGAAGGTGCCATTTGTGTAGCCGGTCACAATACCGTATTCACTTGCAATGAGAATCGCCAATGTTCTGTCTCCATTTGCACTGATATCCTTAAATTTATTCACATGAGTCCAACCTTCTCTGTAAATCCCCAATGCTCTGACAATGTATTCTGCAAAATCCGCTCTTGTAATCGATTTGTTTGGATCAAAGGATTCAGGATTGAAGATGACAAGTCTTGAAGCCATGTCATTAACCGCATCCTTAGACCAGTGTTTCTCAACAGATTTCGCAATGACTGGGTTCCAAACCACTGAATAATTGGAGTTTGTCAGGGAATTCAACTTCGCATACCATTTACCACCTTTTTGGTAAACTACTGTTGGTACATGGCTGTAAGTTCCGTCCGGATTAAATACTATACCTGTTGTGATCTTACTTGGGTCTACCCCTGCCGGAATTTCCATGACACGTTCCACATAGTTGTTAAACATGCTGATTCCCACTTCCGCGGTTGTACCGTCTGCTTTTGTGGTTTTCGCTACCACCTCGAATGATACCGGTGGGAATACCAGCTCTGCACCATTAGCCTTAGCTACTTCCCTGTACTTCTCAACTACGCTTTCCTCCAACTTGGTAATCTTTACTTCAACCTTGATTTCATCCAGTTCAGATTCTGCAACACCCAGATTTTCAGCCACTTTACTGATTGTGAATTCTTCAGCAGGAATAACATATTCTACGTTATCACGTTTCACAGATACATCAAAGGTGTTCTCCTCTAGTTTCTTTACGATATCACCAGTTAGCTCCACTTTCGATACTTCAGATTTCGTATCAGCTATCGGGATTTGTATAATGTTATCTGTTTTAGTTATATTGTTTTTGATTGCTTCATCGATTTTACTTTCAATGACTGTATTATTGACTGCTATAGTTACTGTTGATTTTCCAGCTTCTGTAGTTTTAGTCTCTTTCCCGGCGTCCTGCTCTTTGCCGTTGACTATAACAATTACTGCTTCTTGGTTAGGTTTTGTTATTGTCGTACTGCTTCCACCGCCTGACGAGCCTTTGTCTGATACGGCAGGTGCCGGTAAGGTCACTGTTATACTGGTTACCTTGGTCAATCCCGTTGCTGTGAACCCAAGCTGTGCGTTGTTTACTAAAGCTGTATTCGTCGCCCCAAGATTTGTGAAGGTGGCAACGCCGGATCTAGCTGTCGCTGTAGTAGTTCCGGTCAATGTCCATGTGCCGGCGTCTTCCTTGGCTGCCGTCACTACTGTTGTGTTGTCACCGGTGCAAGTATTGCCATAAGCATCTTTAATAGTGATTCTCGGCTGCTGAGCAAAGGTTACGCCATTGCTCGCAGGCGCTGTGATGTCCTGTGTCACTGCCATTGATGCTGCTGTTCCATGTGTTGGTGTAATGGTCAATGTGTTCGTAGCCGGTGTCGTCACCGTTGCAATACTGAAACCGATGGTTTGTCCGTCTGCCTTGTTCAGCTTCAAATTTGGCGTCACCACACCGTCGGCGAAGGTTACAGAGATTACTTGACCTGCTCCTGCTGAGTTTGCATCAAGGGCTGTTCCGTTGAAGCTTCCATATGTACCGTCCGGTGCTGCTTCTACACCTGTGATAGTGACATCCTTCACGCCATCAAAGTCTGTATCCGTATTGCCAAGGCTATCCTTTACCGTCAAAGTGATGGCATCATCTACACCTACCACTGGGGTCAATGTATTTGCTGCAGCGGTTGCTGTTGCATTGCCCGCCGGTGCCGGTAATGTCACCGCTGCGCTGGTCACCTTTGTAAGCCCAGTTGCCGTGAAACCCAGCTGGGCGTTATTCACTGCCGCCGCATTTGTCGCTCCAAGATTTGTGAAGGTCGCCAAGCCTGAACTTGCCGTTGCCGTTGCAGTTCCCGTCAGTGTCCAGGTTCCCGTATCTTCCTTGGCTGCTGTCACGACGGTCGTGCTGTCACCGGTGCAAGTATTGCCATAAGCATCCTTAATTGTTATTCTCGGCTGCTGAGCAAAGGTTACGCCATTGCTCGCAGGCGCTGTGATGTCCTGTGTCACTGCCATTGATGCTGCTGTTCCATGTGTTGGTGTAATGGTCAATGTGTTCGTAGCCGGTGTCGTCACCGTTGCAATACTGAAACCGATGGTTTGTCCGTCTGCCTTGTTCAGCTTCAGGTTCGCTGTTGCCACACCGTCGGTGAAGGTCAAGGAGATTACCTGTCCCGCTCCGGCAGAGTTTGCATCAAGGGCTGTTCCGTTGAAGCTTCCATATGTACCGTCCGGCGCTACTTCCACACCTGTAATGGTCACATTTTTTGCTCCATCAAAGTCTGTATCTGTATTACCCAAGGTATTCTTGACTGTTAAGGTGATCACACCATCCACACCAACCACAGGAGTTAGGGTGTTAGCGCTTGCTGTTGCTGTGTGATTGCCTGCCGGTGCCGGTAAGGTCACTGTTATACTTGTTACCTTAGCCAACCCCGTTGCCGTGAACCCAAGCTGTGCGTTGTTCACCAGGGCGCTATTTGTAGCTCCAAGGTTTGTGAAGGTGGCAACGCCCAAGCTTGCTGTTGCAGTTGTTGTTCCTGTCAAAGTCCAAGTACCTGCGTCTTCCTTGGCTGCTGTCACGACGGTCGTGCTGTCACCGGTGCAAGTATTGCCATAAGCATCCTTAATTGTTATTCTCGGCTGCTGAGCAAAGGTTACGCCATTGCTCGCAGGCGCTGTGATGTCCT
>CAZNMO010000144.1:8771-12083 GCA_964574195.1 uncultured Clostridiaceae bacterium
TCAATGTATTTGCTGCAGCGGTTGCTGTTGCATTGCCCGCCGGTGCCGGTAATGTAACTGTGGCACTGGTTACCTTGGTCATAGACCCAGACGTGAAGCCAAGCTGCGCGCCGGTTACCTCTGTCGTATTCGTCGCCCCAAGGTTTGTGAAGGTCGCTACACCACTGCTTGCTGTTGCGGTTGTCGTTCCAGTCAAGGTCCATGTTCCTACATCTTCCTTGGCTGCTGTTACAACTGTTGCATTGTCGCTGGTGCAGCTATTGCCATAAGCATCCTTCAGCGTTATGCTCGATTGCTGTGCAAACTGTCCTCCATTGCTTGCAGGCGCCGTGATATTCTGGGTCACTTCCATCGAAGCTGCTATACCGTGGCTTGGTGTAATGGTCAGGGTATTTGTTGCAGGTGTCGTTACTGTATCAATACTAAACCCGATGCTTTGCCCGTCTGCCTTGTTGAGTTTCAAATTTGGCGTCGCCACACCGTCGGCGAAGGTTACAGAGATCACTTGACCTGCTCCTGCTGAGTTTGCATCAAGGGTTACCCCATTAAAGCTTCCGTATGTACCATCCGGTGCTGCTTCTACACCTGTAATGGTGACATCCTTCGCCCCATCAAAATCTGTATCAGTATTATCCAAAGTATTCTTTACGGTTAAGGTAATTACATCATCCACACCAACTGTCGGTGTCAAGGTATTAGCGCTCGCTTCTGCTATTGCATTACCTGCAGGTGCCGGTAAGGTCACTGTTGTGCTGGTTACCTTGGTCATTGACCCCGATGTGAAGCCAAGCTGCGCACCGATGAGTTCTGCTGTATTCGTTGCGCCAAGATTTATGAAGGTCGCTACACCATTGCTTGCTGTTGCCGTTGTTGTTCCAGTCAAGGTCCATGTGCCTGCATCTTCCTTAGTTGCTGTTACAACCGTTGCGTTATCGCTAGTGCAAGTATTGCCATATTCGTCCTTGATCGTGATTCTTGGTTGTTGAGCAAAGCTCCCGCCATTGCTAGCTGGTGCTGTGATGTTCTGTGTCACTGCCATGGAAGCTGCTGAGCCGTGAGTCGGAGTGATTGTCAGCGTATTGGTTGCAGGTGTCGTTACTGTATCAATACTAAACCCGATGCTTTGCCCGTCTGCCTTGTTGAGTTTCAAATTTGGTGTCGCAACACCATCTGTGAAGGTCACGGTTACATCTGTTGATCCATCTGCTTCCAATGCCGTTCCGTTAAAGCTTCCATAGTTTGTATCCGGTGCTGCTTCATATCCGGTTATGGTTACTGTTTTATCTCCATCAAAATCTGTATCTATATTGCCAAGACTATCCTTAACCGTTAAGGTGATGGCATTGTTCACACCTACCACCGGCGTAGTATTGGCACTTGCTGTTACTGTTGCATTGCCTACCGGCGCTAGAGGTGCTGGTAACGCATCTATTGTGAATTCATATATTGAGGCTTCCTGACCTACATCTCCCGAACCGGACGTAGAGGTTATAGCTATATGAACTGCACTAGCAACTGTTGGAGTAATAGATATTGTCTTGTAATACCAACCAGTATCTACATAGTCATATTCCCCTGATGTATTAGAAACATTTGCACTCCCAACTATCGTTGGATTTTCATCAAGGGTTACTTCAAATAAATAACGGTTGCCATCTGTATTTACCTTAATGGACTCAAACGTGAAAAAGTCACCATCATCAGCTGATTCAATAGTTATTGTAGCTGAAGTTTGAGTGGAAAAACCTCCTGTTGAGGTTGCAGAATATATGCCTACGGCATCAATTCCAATATGATTATCCGCCCCATCAACAGATGTAAATTTAAAATTAGCATCTGTTAGACTTGGACCAAAACTACTAATTGCACCAAATTGATCAGATCCGTATGTTATTGATGCATCAACTATCTGGAAATTGACCGAGAAAACTGTCAGTATGGTTATTGCTAATATCAACATTTTTTTAATAGATTTCTTAAAAAGCGATTTTCGAAATGAATTACGGGAAGATTTCATACTATATATTCTCCTATCTTTTATTAAATTAGCTATTATAACCTAAATTTCACGTGTGTTTTTTATTAGCTTCAAAAAAACACAATTACACGAAGAATTTATACTATTTCTCACACATTGTAACATTATTTTTACCACTACCTTGTAAGTCGGTCATACTGTCAAAACGGCACATAAACTCATGCATCTTCTTACAACCGCATTTGCATTCTTTGTCGATATCGGGAATACCTATACCTTCCGTCAAAATATCCCAGACTTGATTTCCCATTTTTTCGCAAACCATATTTTTCAATGTATCCATGATGATTTCGCTTTTATATTCAATAATCTCAGACATGATTACTCCTCCCTGATTTTTATGATAATACTAATAAAGTACTCAAAATTTCATATCCATGAGCTTTAAGACGGTTCCATCTATCCTGTATTTTGAAAGAAAAAAAGAGAAGCTATTGCTCTACAGCGAAACTAAAACTGCCTCTTTTTCAGTATATTGATGGTTATTATAATAAAAAGTGTCCTCATTCAGCTAACAATATGCTATCCCCTGATGAAAAGGGGGCACTTTGTTAAAATGGTATTTTAAGTGCAATAAAGTAGAGATTTTGATATTTTACTTCATATTTTTGTGTCTGCTTTTTTGACTATGTCCAATACTTTGTATCGTTTCTTGCACCTTTTTTCTTTATTATACATGTATCTTCATAATTTTTCCATATATTATTATTAAAAAAGGTTAAGCCGAAGTGCCATTTTATGACTCCGACTTAACCTCTTATTTCACTCTATTTTGTAAAAACACCCTATGTCATCTATATCTTCATCATTTTTTGAGGCTCAAAAACGGCACTTTTTTGCCCATTTTTAAGCCAAAATTACTTTAAAACCACAACATATCGTGGTTCAAACCTAATTTTTAGCCTTATCACCACAATACGTCATCAGAACTACCGTCTCCACATGCACAGTCTGCGGAAACATATCCACCGGCTGTACCTCCTTCACGGTATAGCCCCGCTCCGACAAATACTTCAGATCCCTTGCCAGTGTAGCCGGATTGCAGGAGACATATACTACCCTGTCCGGCCCCATCTGGGCTATTACATCAAGCAGCCTCTCATCACAACCCTTTCTTGGGGGGTCGACTACTATGACATCAGCTTTTACACCCTTTTTGTACATTTCCGGTATCACCGTTTCAGATTCCCCTACTATGAACTCGGTATTTGTTATCCCATTGAGCCTCGCATTTTCTTTTGCATTCTCGATTGCCTGTGGAACTATTTCCACTC
>CAZNMO010000145.1:0-5095 GCA_964574195.1 uncultured Clostridiaceae bacterium
TTCCTCATATTCAAAGCTGCAGCCGGATCTCTCTGATACTGCCTCCAGCACCTTCAATGCCTGTTTCACTACCTCCGGTCCTATTCCGTCACCGTGTATCAATGCGATCTTCATAGCCTCTCCACCTTCCTGCCTACGTAGTTTACCAGCCCTCCGGCCTTCATGATATCCTGCATGAATTCAGGAAAGGATTCGGCCTTATATGTGCAGTTCCTAGTAATATTGGTGATCCTGCCGCTGTCCAAGTCACCATCCTGTATAGCCCTTGCAGCCTCCGGACACTCCAATATCGGCAATCCTATATTTACAGCATTCCGGTAAAATATCCTGGCGAAGCTTTCTGCAATGATACAGCTTATACCGGAGAGCTTGATGACCAGTGGAGCATGCTCCCTGGAGGAGCCACAGCCGAAATTCTTCCCGGCTACCATGATATCTCCCGCCTTTACCCTGCTTATAAAATTTCTATCAATATCCTCCATACAGTGTGAGGTCAGCTCCAGCCTGTCGCTGATATTCAGATATCTGGCCGGAATGATAACATCAGTATCCACATTGTCGCCGTATTTGAAAACCATGCCTTCCATCATCTGACTACCTCCTCAGGTGAAGATATTTTACCGGTTATGGCGGATGCCGCCGCAACTGCCGGACTCGCCAGGTATACCTCGCTTTCCGGGTGCCCCATCCTGCCCACGAAATTCCTGTTGGTTGTGGCTACCGCCCTTTCTCCCTTGGCAAGTATGCCCATATGCCCACCAAGGCAAGGCCCGCATGTAGGCGTACTTACCGCCGCACCTGCTTCGATGAATATTTCCAGCAAGCCTTCCTTCATAGCCTGCAGGTATATCTTCTGGGTCGCAGGAAATACTATCGTCCTCACTCCAGGGGCGACCTTGTTGTCCTTGAATACCTTTGCCGCCATTCTAAGATCCTCCAGCCTGCCGTTAGTACATGAGCCGATCACTACCTGATCGATTTTCACCTCTCCCACCTCATCTATGGTCCTTGTGTTTTCAGGCAGGTGGGGGAAGGCAACCGTAGGCCGGATCGTCCCCAGATCTATCTCAATGACCCTTGAATACTCCGCATCTTCATCTGCCTTATATACGACCGGAGTTCTGTTTGAATGTTCAGATACATATTCCAGGGTCTTTTTATCCACTTCAAATATCCCATTCTTCGCACCGGCTTCTATTGCCATATTTGCAATTGTAAATCGGTCATCCATGGATAGACTTGCTGCACCTTCCCCGCAATACTCCATGGATTGGTAAAGCGCTCCGTCTACCCCGATCATGCCTATGAGATGAAGTATGACATCCTTTCCGGAGACCCAGGTCCCCAGCTTCCCTGTCAATACTATCTTTATTGCCTCGGGAACCTTGAACCAGGCTTCTCCTGTGGCCATTCCAACAGCCATATCCGTGCTGCCTATTCCTGTTGAAAAGGCTCCCAAAGCTCCATAGGTACAGGTATGCGAATCTGCCCCGATAATAAGGTCTCCTGGAACTGCCAGGCCTTTCTCTGGGATAAGAGCATGTTCTATGCCCATCTGGCCTATTTCGAAGTAGTTTTCTACCTCCATGCTCCTGGCAAACTCCCTGACCAGCTTGCAATTCTCGGCTGACTTGATATCCTTATTTGGAGTGAAATGGTCAGGAACGATGGCCACCTTGCTTTTATCAAATATTTTATTAATGCCTGTTTTTCTGAACTCCTCCACCGCTACCGGAGTAGTAACATCATTCCCCAGCACCAGATCCAATTTCGCCATTATCATTTGTCCTGGATATACCTTATCCAACCCTGCATGCGCAGCCAGTATCTTTTGTGTCATTGTCATCCCCATATGCATCTGTCTCCTTTCTTTTCCATTCCCCGAGGAAATACTCTATTGAGTCAATCAGGGCAAAACAACTGGCTTCAATTATATTTTCCGATACCCCGACTGTGCCCCAAAGCTTTTCCCCGTTTGTGGATTCAATATGCACTCTCACCTTTGCTGCCGTTGCCTCAGATGTATCAAGTACACGTACTTTGAAATCCACAAGCCTCATTTCCTTCAGCTGGGGATAGAAAAGCTCCAATGCCCTTCTTAAAGCCTTGTCAATTGCGTTTACAGGGCCTTCACCCTCTGCGGTCGAGATCTCCTCGACACCGACCACTTCTACCTTGATAACCGCAGCTGCGCTGTTTCTTGCTGTCTTCTTGTTGTCACACCATACTTTAAAATCAATGACCTTGAAAAATTCGTTTCCCCCACCCAGCGAGCGTTTCACCATCAGCTCAAAGGAGCTCTCAGCCCCCTCAAATTGATAGCCCTCGTGCTCCAGCTGCTTTAACCTTTCTATGATATGCTTGACCTCCGGCGAATCCTTTGAAAGGCTTGGAGCAAACTGGCGGATCTTCCTGAGTATCGTGCTCCTGCCGGAAACCTCAGACATTAGCAAACGCCTCTCATTGCCTACCAGCTCCGGCTTCACGTGCTCATAAGAGACCGGATCCTTAAGTACTGCATCTATATGCATCCCGCCTTTATGCGCGAAGGCATTATTCCCTACATAAGGTTCAGACTCGTTATGACTTTTATTAGCTGCCTCACTCACATACCGGGATAGCACCGTAAGCCCCGACAGCTTTTCTTCATCTACCATTTCCCTACTGGCTTTCAGCTGCAGCGTAGGGATTATCGTGCACAAATTGGCATTGCCGCAGCGCTCTCCGTAACCGTTGACAGTACCCTGCACCTGCAGTGCGCCGTTCAGCACCGCCATAACGCTGTTTGCAGCTGCCATGCCACAATCGTTGTGGGCATGTATACCAAGTGGTGCTTTCAGCTCAGCTGAAACCTGCCTGACAATTTCACCAATTTCATTGGGGAGAGTGCCTCCGTTGGTATCACACAGTACCAACCAGTCGGCACCTGCTGACTGGGCTGCCTTAAGGGTTTCCATGGCGTAAAACCGGTTGGCCTTGAAGCCGTCAAAGAAGTGTTCTGCGTCATAGACTACCTCTTTACCCCTGTTTTTCATGAATTCCACCGTATCGCCTATCATCCTGAGGTTCTCCTCAATGCTGGTCCTGAGTATGCTTGTCACATGGAAATCCCAGCTTTTTCCGAAGATCGTTACTACAGGAGTCCCGGCAGCAAGAAGGGAGAGTACATTACTGTCTTCACTGACTTTCATGTCAGCCCTTCTTGTACTTCCAAAGGCAGCCAGTTTGGAATTCTTAAGCTTCATATCTGCTGCCCGTCTGAAAAACTCCATATCCTTTGGGTTTGAACCGGGATTTCCGGCTTCTATATAGTTAATACCGAATTCATCCAGCTTTCTGGCGATATTCAGCTTGTCACCTACCGTAAAGGATATCCCTTCCCCCTGGGCACCGTCCCGGAGGGTGGAATCATATGATACTGGCTGCTTCAAATTCCCAATTGCGTTCATCTCCTTCTCCGAAATAGTTGAAGTGTTTGAATTTCATACCCCTTGCCTCTGCTGCCCCCACTTCGTTTATCCTGGCCTCCAGGTTGTTTATGGCGTTTATATATGCCTTGGCGCTTGCCTCTATTACATTTGTGCTGACTCCATAGCCTACAGCCTTGACATTTCCATCTGAGATCCTGACTGTGACCTCACCGAGAGCATCGCTGTCTCCTGTGGAAGCCTTTATGGAGTATTCATCCAGATTGACCTTCTTCCCTATTGCCCTGTCGATGGCATTGAATATCGCATCTACAGGACCGTCACCGCAGGCCGCCTCTTCCCGCACATAATCCTTGCAATTCATCCTGACCATGGAGGTGGAGGTCATATTGCTGCCACTTGCTGTCTGGAAATATTCCATACGATAGATCTCGTTGACTTTACTGGATTCCTGTGTTACAAGAGCCTCGATATCCCTGTCCATGACATACTTCTTTTTGTCTGCGATTTCCTTGAAGGCATTGAAGGCATTGTCGATCTCTTCACGGCTCATGTTGTCGTAGCCCATATCCCTGAGCTTTTCCTCAAAGGCATGTCGTCCTGAATGTTTTCCGAGAACCATCTGGCTCTGCTTCAGTCCTATGGACATTGGCGTCATTATCTCATAGGTCTCGCTGTTTTCCATTACTCCATGCTGGTGGATACCTGACTCATGTGCAAAGGCGTTGGCTCCCACAATAGCCTTGTTGGGCTGGACCTGGAAGCCTGTTGCAAAACTTACCATTGAGCTGGTCCTATATATTTTTTCTGTAACGATATTGCTGGTAGTAGGATAGTAGTCCTTCCTTGTGTTGAGGGCCATCACTATTTCCTCAAGAGCTGCATTTCCTGCCCTTTCCCCAAGTCCGTTTATAGTACATTCCACCTGATCGGCACCGTTCTCTAAGGCAGAAAGGGAGTTTGCCACAGCCATTCCAAGATCGTTGTGGCAATGTACGCTTATCTGTGCCTTGTCTATATTGCTTACATTTTTCCTGATGTTACTTATGAGCCTGCCAAATTCCATAGGAGTCATATAGCCCACTGTGTCAGGTATATTTACTACCCTGGCCCCTGCATTGATGACTGCCTCTATTACCCTGTACAGGAATTCCGGATCAGTTCTTGTGGCATCCTCCGGTGAAAACTCAACTTCAGGGCACAGCTTCCGCGCGTAGGCTACCATCTCTGCAGCTCTTTTAAGTACTTCCTCCTGGTTCATCTTCAGTTTGTATTTCATGTGTATGCCTGAAGTCGCTATGAAGGTGTGCAGTCTCGGATCCTCCGCATATGCCAGTGCCTCCCAGGCTCTGTCTATATCCTGCTTTACGGCTCTCGCCAAGGCTGCTATTTTTGTATTCCTGACATTCTTCGCTATTGTTTTGACGCTTTCAAAATCTCCGTTTGACGCTATGGGGAAGCCGGCTTCTATGACATCAACACCAAGCTCACTCAATTGTGTTGCGATCTTCAGCTTTTCATTGACATTAAGGCTGATACCGGGTGATTGTTCTCCATCCCTTAAAGTTGTATCGAAAATATATATCCTTTTAGTCATTTTGATTACCTCCCAATTTTTTACTATTTCTATTTATTCTCTATCCACGACATCATCTTTCTAAGCTCTC
>CAZNMO010000145.1:5105-11946 GCA_964574195.1 uncultured Clostridiaceae bacterium
CACCTGCTGGTCCTGCTCCCTTTTCCTCATGGCATTGAAGGAAGGCCTGTTAGCCTGATTTTCCAATATCCAGTTCTTTGCGAAGGTTCCATCCTGTATCTCTGAAAGGACCTTTTTCATTTCCTTTCTGGTATCCTCTGTCACTATCCTTTTGCCGGTAGTGTAGTCGCCATATTCTGCCGTGTCGCTTATGGAGTATCTCATGTAGCTCAGTCCTCCCTGGTTAATAAGGTCGACTATCAGCTTCATCTCGTGCAGACATTCAAAATACGCGCTTTCCGGCTGATAGCCAGCTTCTACCAATGTTTCAAAGCCTGCCTTCATGAGCTCTGTCACTCCACCGCACAATACAGCCTGTTCGCCGAAGAGGTCTGTCTCTGTTTCCTCCTTGAAGGTAGTCTCCAGTACTCCTGCCCTTGCACCGCCTATACCCTTTGCATATGCCAGGGCATTGGCCTTGGCATTGCCTGTGTAGTCCTGGTACACTGCCACCAGGCAAGGCACCCCTCTTCCTTCCTTGAACTGGCTCCTTACCGTATGTCCTGGGCCCTTGGGTGCTATCATGAATACGTCAATATTCTTCGGTGGTACTATCTGTCCAAAATGTATGTTGAAGCCATGGGCGAATATCAGCGACTTTCCTTCTGCCAGGTTCGGCTCTACAGCATCCTTGTATAGCTTAGCCTGCTTCTCATCAGGCACCAGGATCATTACAAAGTCCGATCTCTTTACAGCCTCTGCTGCCTCGTATACTTCCAGGCCTTCGTTTTCTGCACTCTCCCAGGATTTGCTGCCCTTATACAGCCCCACGCATACATCAACTCCGCTTTCCTTGAGGTTTAGTGCATGAGCGTGACCCTGGCTTCCATATCCTATTACGGCGACCTTCTTTCCCATTAATAGCTCCAGATTGGCATCCTTCTCATAGTACATCTTTGCATTTGACATCTTTGCATTTGACATTTTTACATTCCTCCCAATTCGTTTTTAATATTTAAAAAGCTTCTGAATGAAACATTTTTAACAGGTTATTTTTTATAATAAAAAAAGACCTTTCGCCCAATATGGGGCAAAAAGTCTTTCGCGGTACCACCCAATTTTTTACTCTTTCATTTTAACGGCTCAGCCGGCTCAGCTTACTATTATTTCAGCCTGCAACTCGAGGATGAGATCTTCAACAAATTCATCCTATGGAATCGCACCAACCTCCACTCTCTGTATGAATGAAATCTGCCTACTGTTACCTGTCATCGTTTTTATGTTTATGAAATTGTTAATAATCTGTATCAGGCTAATAATTATGCCTGTAATTATAATTATGCTTATAATTAGCTGCACGACGATTAGGACTATACCTGTAATTGATAGTACCAGGCTGTTTAGTAGTATGCCTAGGACTGCCAATAGGATAATCCTGCTAATAATGTATGAAATTGTGCTTATAAAGCTGAGTCTTTTTCTATTCATTTCTGACATGACACAATTTCCTTTCTCGTCGCATTATGTTTTGCTTCGCGGTATTTAAAGAAGATAATAACAACATTCCGGCTTCAAGTCAACCTATTTTTTACGATTCTTTTTATAATATTTTTTGAACAACTCTGTCAGCCCAGTATTTCCAATGGTTCTAAGATTCCAAAAATTCTTGCAGCTTCCATGAATGCATCGGACATTCTTACTAACATACTATGCTGTTTTTCCATTATGTGACGCTATTCCGTGATAGCCTATAAACTTGTTTTCATTTTTTCAGTATATTTGCTATAATTTTTACGTATCATGAATCAATTAAAACTATTAGGTGAATTATATGCACAGCATGGATGATTAGAACCAAAAGAAATATACTATGTTTTCCAAACTACTTTGAAAGCGGATACAATATATGTTATATTTGATGTATATTAATTACCGGTTTATCCCCTGCCTGTACATGAGGCAAACATATTAGCTAGGAGGAATCGGATATGAGCAACTTCATAGATTATCTTGACATAGACAAGGGAGTGCTGGATGGATTACGTTACTACAAGCCCATTGTGGCGCTTGAATCGACCATTATATCCCACGGCATGCCTTATCCGGAAAATATCGAGACTGCATTGTCCCTTGAGAAAATAATCCGTGATAATGGTGCAATACCTGCAACGATGGGGATCATAAACGGACGGATCAAGATCGGCCTTAACCAGTCAGAAATGGAGATCCTTGCCACTTCCAAGGATGTAATAAAAACCAGCAGACGCGATATTCCCTATGTGGTTGGAATGGGTTTGTCCGGAGGCACAACCGTTGCCGCAACAATGATCTTCTCCCACTATGCAGGCATCAGAGTTTTTGCGACAGGGGGAATGGGCGGGGTACATAGGGGTGCAGAAAAAAGCTTTGATGTCTCTGCAGATCTTACAGAGCTTTCAATATCCAATGTAGCCGTTGTATGTGCAGGTGTGAAGGCGATCCTTGATATTGGCCTTACCCTTGAGGAACTTGAAACACGGGGAGTACCTGTAATAGGCTATGGTACTGATGATTTTCCTGCCTTCTATACCAGGAAAAGCGGCTTCAAGGTCCCAATGCGGGTCGATAGCGCAGAGGCATGTGCAAAGATAATGAAGAGCAAATGGGATCTTAAGCTGGATGGAGGCTTGATAATCGCAAATCCTATTCCGGAGGAGCATGAGGCGCAAAGGGACAAAATAGACAAGGCAATTGAGATGGCCTTATCAGATGCCCATAAGAATAATATTACCGGAAAAGCCGTTACGCCATTCCTGCTGGACAAAGTCAAGGAAATAACTGCCGGAGAAAGCCTGTCGGCCAATATGGCACTGGTAAGGAATAATGCTCTGGTCGCCGCTCAGATAGCGGTCGAATATGCAAAGCTTGACAATGTATAGTAAATAATAATAAAAGAGGTATCGCTAACCTGTTAAATCAAGTTGCGATACCTTTTTCACATTCTTCGTTGCCTGTTACGCGTTACGTGTTGCGCGTGGAACGGCTGAGGTTGGGCTTCGAAGCCTTGCCTTAATACACGAAACTCGAAACGGGACCCTATAATAGTGACCCTATGCTTGCATCGCGTAACGGAAAAATGCGACGTAGCCGCATTTTTCTGCTATTCGGCAAACAGCTTCTTCAGGCCTTCAGTATATGGCTGTCTTATTACACCCTTCTCTGTTATTATTGCTGTAATAAGCTCATTGGGGGTCACATCAAAGGCCGGATTGAAGGTCTTGACCCCTTCCGGCGCTGTTCTCCTCCCCATACCGCAGGTTATTTCCTCTGATTTTCTCTCCTCGATGGGTATCTCTCTGCCGCTGGCAGTTTCCATATCAATAGTTGAGGTTGGTCCGGCGATATAAAACGGTATATTGTGCGCTTTGGCCAACACTGCCAGGCCATAGGTGCCTATCTTGTTTGCCGTATCACCGTTGGCTGCGACCCTGTCACATCCAACGATCACTGCATCGATCAATCCTTTTGACATTACTACCGCAGCCATATTGTCACAAATCAACGTGACATCCACCCCAGCCTGCATCAGTTCCCAGGTTGTAAGCCTTGCCCCCTGAAGCAGCGGCCTTGTCTCATCTGCAAATACACTTATATCCCAACCCTTTTCTTTTGCAAGATATACCGGTGCCAGCGCAGTGCCAAACATTGCCGTGGCAAGGCCTCCCGCATTGCAGTGGGTCAAGATAGTCATACCGTCCCGGAAAAGTGTAAGGCCGTTTTCTCCTATAGCCCTGCACATGCCTTCATCCTCATCCCTTATTGTCTGGGCTTCCTTGAGGAGCATCTGCTTCAGCTCCTTGACGCTTTTATCCCTATTGCAGTCCACAAGCTTTACCATTCGGCCAAGGGCCCAGAAAAGGTTGACGGCTGTCGGTCTGGAGCCGGCAAGATAATCAGCTTTTTTCCTCAAGGCAGCGATAAACTCTTCAGTATTCTCCGTTGTGATTTCTTTCATAGCTACGCATAAACCATATGCAGCAGCTATTCCTATGGCAGGAGCCCCCCTTACCTTGAGCTGAGAAATAGCATCCCAGACAGCCTCCACCTTATCAAGTCTTATAAATTCCGTCACTTGGGGCAGCTTGGTCTGATCCAGTATTATCAGCTCATCGCCCTCCCATATTACAGATCTGAGAGCATCAGTTATCTTCTTCATCCGTTTCCTCCAAAAAACATTACATATAGAATTTCAGATTCAGCTGCGCTGTGCAGCCTCTACAACATGCTTCAGCAGTACAGTGGTCGTTACAGCGCCTACTCCTCCAGGAACCGGTGTGATCTGCGATGCTATATCCTTTACCTTTTCGAAATCAATGTCTCCACATATTCCACCTTCCGGTGCACCATTGACGCCGACATCTATGACTATAGCTCCGGGCTTTATATAGTCAGCTCCAATTGCCCTTGCTTTACCAAGAGCAGCCACGACGATATCCGCTTCCAATACTACTTTCTGTATATCCTTTGTCTTCGAATGACATATAGTCACAGTGGCATTTTCCTTCAGAAGCATCATACTTAATGGTTTTCCAACTACCATGCTCCTTCCTATCACTGCAACCCTTTCTCCCTGAAGCTTTATACCAAAATATTTTATGATATCCATTACTGCCGCAGGTGTACAGGGCTCGAAGCCTGAGCTGTCCCCCTCAAAAACCTTCGCCAGGTTGTAAGGATTCATGCAATCAATATCCTTTGCAGGATCTATGAGATTTCTAGCCTTATCCTCATCAATATGCTTTGGAAGAGGCCTGAACATCAATATCCCATGTATGCTGCCATCCTTGTTGGCAGCTTCCAGTTTTACCATGAAGCTTTCACTGCTGATATCCTCAGGAAGAGCCATTACTTCACAGGTTATTCCTATAGCTTCACAGCTTTTCACTACACCCTTTTCATATGAAAGGTCCTCGGGCCTTTCACCTACCCTGATTATACCAAGTTTCGGCCTTTTGCCTTCCGCTGCAAGGCTTTCAACTGTCTTTGCCAGTTCTGCCTTCATGCTTTTGGCGGCTTCTCTGCAATCCAAAACTGCCATCTGATAATCTACTCCTTCATTCTTCATTTTGTGATTAATTATAACATAAGTTATATATGCTTAACAGGCATAGTATTCCAATTTTGAGTACTTATAATCCTTCATGGCTATTAGATCATGGCAGCAAAAAGGCCGCTTGAATGCGGCCTTTGGATATTATTTCTTGTACTCCTTGAAAAGCTTTTCAAAATCCTCCATGCTATCCAGTACATGGTATACATGCTCGTCAGCGGGGAACTGTCTTTCCTTTACATCCTTTATGTACTCCCTGAATGCATTGGTCTCGACTTCAGCTACATTGGCATACTTCTTTACAAACTTTGGCGTAAAGGCCTGGAATTTGCCCAGCATGTCGCTGCTTATGATAAGCTGTCCGTCGCAGAGACCTGCGCCGATGGAATATACCGGGATAGTGAGTAGCTGTGCCAGGAAGGCTGTAACTTCCGGTGGAACTGCCTCTACAAGGATAGCATATGCTCCTGCTTCCTGCACTGCGAGTGCATCCTCTATCAAACCCTTTGCACTTGCAACAGTCCTGCCCTGTGCCTTGTAACCACCGAACTGACCCGAGCTCTGAGGTGTAAGCCCTATGTGGCCCATAACAACTACACCGGCATCAGTAATGGCTTTTATCCTGGTTTTTACCCTTACTCCACCTTCAAGCTTTATGCAGTCAACATTGCCTTCCTTGAGAAACCTTACCGCATTGACCACTGCCTGCTCGTCGGAAACCTGATAGGAACCAAAAGGCATATCGCCTATTACCCAAGTGTTTGGAGCCCCTCTTCTTACTGCCTGGCAGTGGGATATGCAGTCTTCCATTGTAACCGGTATGGTGCCTTCATAGCCGAGAATTACCATACCCATGGAATCGCCGACCAGTATCATGTCCATGCCTGCCTGCTCTGCAAAGGAGCCAGTAGGGAAATCATATGCGGTGACCCAGGCAACAGCTTCTCCTTCCTTTTTCATCTTGTAAAAATCCAGAACGCTTTTTTTCTTTGCCATAAAATCAATCCTTCCCTTCTTTTTTCCAGGAGCTTATATTACGTGAAAAGCTTTATTTATAAATTATTCTTCACGTAAATATTTCCCCGGTTCGATCAGTCTTTTAAAACACATCCTCAGGATTTATTCTAAGTTATTATTATATATATTTCCACAAAAATAATTATTTACCTTCAAAAAATTTAATAATTTAAAATATTAAGTATATTTGCCTCATAGCGCCTGCAAATAGGCATATATCATCCATTCATGCTTGTTGAATAAAGATTGCCAATACTGTAAAATACTATTAATGTCTCATATAAAAAATTATGAGGAGGTATATTATGTTAAGAGACCAGTTAAAGATCGATGCCGCATTTGTTGAACAGTTGAACCAGTATTTCTCGAGTCCAGGAAACACCTTCATCAATGATCTCATGAGCGTGGTAGAAAAGTATGGTACACCTGAGGAGATCAACGAGCAGGCAAGGCAGGCACGCCAGATGTCAAGCCTGATGGATAGGCTGAAGAAGCAGGATTCCCCCTACATAAAGGATCTCGAATGGCTCACAGAAATGAGAGATAAGCGAGCTTTCACAACTGTGTCGGACTACAGAAGAAATATCTTGGGCCCCAAGGCTGACTGCATGAATTTCGATGAGGGCAAGGCTGTAACTCTTGAGGTAAGCGCACTTCAATACTTCCCATGGCTTATAGCGGAAGCAACGCAGGCTATCGACAAGAAGGAGATCATGCCTGGCAGGTTCATCCGTGTTCGCAAGATGAAAGAGCAGG
>CAZNMO010000146.1:0-11927 GCA_964574195.1 uncultured Clostridiaceae bacterium
AGGGGTATTGCTGGTCCTTCCGATCAAGATAGTGGTAAGGCTTGTTATAAACGGGATCGTTGGAGCTGTTGCACTTTTTGTGATCAATATCTTCGGGGGAATGATAGGGCTTACAATAGGCATAAACCCTATAACCGCACTTGTTGCCGGGTTCCTGGGCATCCCGGGGATAATACTTCTCCTATTCCTGCAATACTTCTTGTAGAACGAAAGGATTACATAATGCATAATAATAAGGGTGTATTAATAATTATTTATTAATACTTAAGAGGGACAACTACTTGCAGCCGCTGAAACAAGGCGGATGCTAGTAGTTATTTTTTTCACAAAATACGGCTTGCATATTTGACAAGGGCATCAATGTTTAATATACTAAAGGTGGCAGTTTATTATGTATTTAGCCAATATAACCAATTAATTATTTATTATAGGGGGTCTAGCAATGGCTAAGAAAATGAAAACGATGGATGGTAATGCCGCTGCCTCACATGTCGCATATGCGTTTACCGATGTTGCAGCAATTTACCCAATTACTCCATCATCCACAATGGCTGAGAATGTTGATGAATGGTCCGCTCATGGATTGAAGAACATCTTCGGCCAGCAGGTCAAGGTTGTAGAGCTGCAGTCAGAAGGCGGAGCCGCCGGAGCAGTTCACGGTTCACTGGCAGCAGGGGCTTTGACAACAACATTCACAGCATCACAGGGTTTACTTCTCATGATACCTAATATGTATAAGATTGCAGGAGAATTGCTTCCGGGAGTATTCCACGTATCAGCCCGTGCATTAGCAAGCCATGCACTCTCCATATTCGGCGATCATCAGGACGTTATGGCTACAAGGCAGACAGGCTTTGCAATGCTTGCAACCGGTTCAGTACAGGAAATAATGGACCTTGGCGGTATTGCTCATCTTGCAGCTATAAAATCAAGAGTACCATTCCTGCACTTCTTTGACGGCTTCAGAACTTCAAGTGAAGTTCAGAAGGTTGAAGTTATGGACTATGCAGATCTGGAAAGACTTCTTGACAAGGAAGCCCTTAACGAGTTCAGAAACAAAGCTCTGAATCCTGAGCATCCTGTTACTAGGGGTACTGCTCAGAATCCGGATATATATTTCCAGGCAAGAGAAGCCTGCAACAAGTACTATGATGCTGTACCTGACATAGTAGCAGATTATATGAAGGAAATCAGCAAGATAACCGGCAGGGAATACAAGCCGTTTGATTACTACGGAGCACCTGACGCTGAAAATGTAATAGTCGCTATGGGCTCAATAACAGATATTTGTGAAGAGACAATCGATTACCTCATGGCTAAAGGTGAAAAGGTCGGTGTCATAAAGGTACATCTTTACAGACCATTCTCAGAAAAGTACTTCTTTGATGTAATGCCGAAGACAGTAAAGAAGATCGCTGTTCTTGACAGAACAAAAGAAGTTGGAGCAATAGGCGAACCATTGTACCTGGATGTACGCTCAATGTACTACAACAAGGAGAACTCTCCTTTGATAGTAGGCGGCAGATACGGACTTGGTTCAAAAGATACAACACCTGCACAGGTCAAAGCTGTTTATGACAACCTGAAGGCAAG
This sequence comes from uncultured Clostridiaceae bacterium, assembly GCA_964574195.1. GTDB lineage: Bacteria > Bacillota > Clostridia > Lutisporales > Lutisporaceae > BRH-c25. Next base: position 1,594 of record CAZNMO010000146.1, read on the forward strand.
CAAACCGAGAGACAGATTTACAATCGGTATAGTTGATGATGTTACAAATCTTTCTCTGGAAGTAAAAGAGAACATAAATACAGCTCCGGAAGGTACTATCAGATGTAAGTTCTGGGGTCTCGGATCCGACGGTACAGTTGGAGCTAACAAGAGCGCAATAAAGATCATAGGCGATAAGACTGATCTTTATGCACAGGGTTATTTCGCATATGACTCCAAGAAGTCAGGCGGCGTAACGATTTCCCATCTCAGATTCGGCAAGAAGCCTATAAAATCACCATATCTTATAGATGAGGCTGATTTCATAGCATGCCACAACCAGGCATATGTTCATCAGTATGATGTAATCAAAGGCCTGAAAGAAGGCGGCACCTTCGTACTGAACTGCAAGTGGAACAAGGACGAACTTGATGCAAACCTGCCTGCTAACATGAAGAAGTACATAGCAGACAAGAAGATCAAATTCTATACCATCAATGCTACTGACTTGGGTGTAGAAATCGGCCTTGGCAACAGGATCAATATGATAATGCAGGCTGCGTTCTTCAAGTTGGCAAATGTTATTCCGATAGAAGATGCAGTAAAATATCTGAAGGATGCAATTGACAAGTCCTATGGCAAAAAAGGCGAAGAAGTCCTCCAGATGAACTACAAGGCTGTTGATGCAGGAACAGACGCATTTGTAAAGATAGACGTTCCGGCAAGCTGGGCAAGTGCCAAGGAAGAAGCTGCTGCTTCAGTAGATGCACCAGACTTTATAAAGAATATACTCATACCCATGAACAGACAGGAAGGGGATTCACTCCCTGTAAGCGCATTTGAAGAATATGCAGACGGCCATTTGCCAATGGGAACTTCAGCTTATGAAAAGAGAGGAATAGCAGTATTTGTTCCTGAATGGCAGAAGGATAAGTGCATACAGTGTAACCAGTGCTCCTTCGTATGCCCACATGCTGCAATCAGACCAGTACTTGCTACAGATGATGAGCTGAAGAAGGCGCCGGCAAGCTTTGAAACAACAAAGATGAACGGTAAAGGCTTCGAAGGACTCAACTACAGGATACAGGTAAGCCCATTGGATTGTACAGGCTGCGGCAACTGCGCAGATATATGTCTTGCTAAGGAAAAGGCTCTTGTAATGAAGCCTCTTGAAACTCAGACAGAAGCTGGAGTTCCAAACTGGGATTATGCTATGACGGTACCGGTCAAGGATAACCTTACACCAAAGACTACAGTTAAAGGCAGCCAGTTTGCACAGCCTTACCTCCAGTTCTCTGGCGCATGCGCAGGCTGCGGTGAAACTCCATATATAAAGGTTGTAACACAGCTCTTCGGCGACAGGATGATGATCGCCAACGCAACAGGCTGTTCATCAATATGGGGAGCTTCATCACCATCAACTCCATATTGCAAGGATGCCAATGGCAGAGGTCCTTCGTGGGCTAACTCCCTCTTCGAAGACAATGCAGAATACGGCTACGGTATGGCAGTGGGTGTTAAGCAGATCAGAACAAAGATCGCCGATCTTGTAACAGAAGCTCTGACACTTGATATGCCTCAGGAATACAAGGATGTATACAAGGCATGGCTGGATGGCAAGGAAGATGCGGATGCAAGCAAGGCTGCAGCAGAAAAGATGCTTCCGCTTCTTGAAAAGGCAAACACACTCAGCGGAAGAGCGAAGGCTATAGCTGCTGAACTTACAGAAAAGAAAGATTATCTCGTAAAGAAATCCGTATGGATACTCGGTGGAGACGGATGGGCTTATGATATAGGCTACGGCGGACTTGACCACGTACTGGCATCCGGAGAAAATGTAAACGTATTGGTATTCGATACAGAAGTTTACTCCAATACAGGCGGACAGTCATCAAAATCAACACCTGTAGGCGCAGTTGCAAAATTCGCGGCATCAGGCAAGAGAGTAAAGAAGAAAGACCTTGGAATGATAGCAACTACCTATGGATATGTTTACGTAGCACAGGTAGGTATGGGAGCAGACAAGAACCAGTTCATGAAGGCTATAATTGAAGCCGAGAAATATGACGGACCATCCCTCATAATCTGCTATGCTCCATGTATCAACCACGGCCTCAAGGAAGGAATGGGAAGAACACAAGCCAACACTGCACAGGCAGTTGATGCAGGATATTGGCACCTGTGGAGATTCAACCCTGAACTCAAGAATGAAGGCAAGAATCCTTTCACCCTTGACTCCAAGGAGCCAAAGGCAAGCTTCAGAGACTTCCTGATGGATCAGGTAAGATACACATCCCTTGTAGGTGCTTTCCCAGAAGAAGCAGAAGAGCTCTTTGCGAAAGCAGAAAAAGAAGCCAAGGAAAAATACGAAAACTACAAGAAGATGGCTCAGTAATAGTAAAAAGAATATACGGTATGGCATTTATAGTGCCATACCGTTTTCTTTATGAATAAAAAATTCTTCTTACATTGAATGAAAGAAAAATGATAAAATTTAATTACAACGTGTAGTTTTGAAAACGTAAGTCCAGTTGTCAAAGCTGCACTTTTTTTATAACTCCAAAGAGGTGATACAGTATTACAAAGGCGGAAGGCCATGGAACAAGTACTGCGTTTCCGGAGGAGAAGCTGTAGAGAACAATAGATAGGAGATGTACAGAAAACAATGTACCAGGTTGGTGATTTCGTAGTTTATGGTAGTCATGGCGTATGTAGGGTGGAAGCTGTCGGCACCCTAGAATTTAACAGGGTTAATGACGGCAATACTTATTATACGTTGAATATGCAAAATCAGGCATGCAAAATATGCATACCGACAGATACCAGCGTATTCATGCGCCCCGTTATCACATGTGCAGAGGCGCAGAAGCTGATATCCCTCATTCCCTCAATAAGAGAAGCTGTTGATGATCACGGAGATCATAGATTTTGGGAAGGCTATTACAAGGAATCCCTGCAAACCCATGATTGCATGGAAATATTGAAGGTCATCAAAACTATTTATACAAAAAGTACCATTGCAGAAGAGCATGGCAGGAAGCTTGGTCAGATGGACGAAAGGTATATGAAGAAGGCTGAAGAGCTGATTGACGGAGAGTTTTCTGTAGCCTTGGACATACCGAAGGAAAAGGTAAGAGCATATATCGAAAGCAGGCTGAGGGAGCTTGAAAGCAGCTCTGGAGAAAGGTATCCCGATAATATAGTGCCGTAAAAGGCTTAGATAATAAAGTAAGGAAACTATACAAAAGCATAAACTCCTTATTTTTTATTCTATATTGAAATATTCATAATATGGATGTATAATTTAACTAACCGGTTAGTAAGGAAACGAGGGAGATGGATGGGAAAAAAGGATGTAAATAGTTCACGGGAGAAGATACTTGAGGCAGCAGAGCTGATTTTTGCAGAGGTGGGCTTTGACGGAGCAAGGGTAGACGATATCGCATTCAGGGCCGGAGTGAACAAGGCATTGATCTATTACTATTTTAAAAGTAAGGATGCAATACTGGATGTGCTTTTTGAAACACTTATGGAGGATGGGAAGCGTGTACAGGACCAAACCCTTCTGGAACATCCGGATATGAATGGAGAAGAGGCTTACATATCATTCATGGAGAAAAACCTGGATTTTGCTCTATCCCGGAGAAACCTTATAAAAATCGCCCTTACCGAATCAATGAAAGCCAATTCAAAGCATGCAGGACTTATGAAAAGATGTGACCAGATCATACGCACCGAATTGGAATATATAAAGGAAAAATACCGAAGCAAAGGTATAGCTTTTCCATATTCGGACAAAGAGCTAGAGGTAATGGAGTTTTTCACAGGGGTAATGCCGATTTTCAATTTTGCTGTGTACTTTGACTCGTTCAAGGAGTTTTATGATATGTCAGAGGCTGAACTCAAGGATTACTTTCTAAAGGCGTTTAAACTGACACATCTTGGCGGACATCAGAGGCTATACCCAAAATAAAAAAATTTAAACCATCTTAACTAAATAGTTAGTTAAGATGGACTTGCAAAATTAGGTATTTTCTAAACGCAAAAAAACCACTATTGAGATCTTGTTATAACGAGGTGCAAAGAAGTTGCGATACCGCAAAAAGGTTTGAGTATTCACCTCGTTGAAACGCACGGGTAGGTTTTTGCTTATCGCAAAAACCCTTATTGGAATCTTGTTATAAAAGTGCAATGAATGGCAAAGAATATTCACGATACAATATGTTTCGTGCTAAACATTTTCACGACATATATAAAAAAGTAAGTTATTGAAGGGAGGAACGGTTTTGGGCAAGCTGGTAGAAATTCGTTGGCATGGCCGGGGTGGCCAGGGTGCAAAAACAGCATCACTTCTTCTGGCTGATGCTGCTTTTAACACAGGGAAGTATATTCAGGGTTTTCCTGAGTATGGACCTGAGAGGATGGGGGCACCAATAACTGCCTATAACAGGATAAGTGACGAGAGGATAAATATCCATTCGAATATCTATGAGCCTGATTATGTGGTGGTAGTGGATGAGTCACTAATGTCATCCATTGATGTGACCTCCGGACTGAAGGAAACTGGTGCAATAATTATCAACACCGAAAAGTCACCTGAGGAGGTCAAAAAATATCTGAAGGGCTATAAAGGGAAGATCTGCACTATAAATGCGAGAAAGATCTCTGAGGAAGCTTTGGGGAGATATTTCCCAAATACACCTATGCTTGGTGCTGTTGTAAAGGTAAGCGGGATAATGGAACCTCAGAAATTTGTTGAAGACATGAAGGAGTCCTTTGCACACAAGTTTAAGACAAAGCCTGAGGTAATAGAAGGGAATATGAAGGCAATAGAGCGTGCCATGCAGGAGGTGCAGGGACTATGAGCAAAAAAGCAAAACAAATGACTCCTGAAACTGTATGGAAGGAAATAACTCCGGGAGGTGCCATATACGAATCGGGTAATGCCGAGGGTTATAAGACAGGGGACTGGAGGTCGATGCGGCCGGTATGGATCGAAGAAAAGTGCACACAGTGCATGCTTTGCCCGCCGACCTGTCCTGATACTGCCATTCCCGTAAAGGAAAGCAAAAGGCTGGACTTTGATTATGACCACTGCAAAGGCTGTGGAGTATGTGTAAAGGCATGCCCCTTCGATGCGATCGGCTTTATAAAAGAAGAAGAAAAAGAAGAACAGGAGGTATAGGAGTAAATGGCGATAAGGGAAAGATTATCCGGTAATGAAGCAGTAGCTGTTGCTATGAGACAGATAAACCCAGATGTAGTAGCTGCATTTCCTATTACTCCATCAACGGAGATACCCCAATACTTCTCACAGTTTGTAGCAAATGGACAGGTACAGACCGAATTTGTTGCAGTGGAATCAGAGCACAGCGCAATGTCTGCGTGCGTCGGAGCACAGGCAGCCGGAGGCAGGACCATGACAGCGACCTCGGCCAACGGACTTGCCCTTATGTGGGAGGTATTGTATATAGCAGCCGCTATGAAGCTGCCAATAACAATGAACTGTGTAAACAGGGCGCTGTCAGGACCCCTGAACATTCACAATGACCATAGTGACTCCATGGGAGCCAGGGACTCAGGTTGGATCCAGCTATACAGCGAAACGAACCAGGAGGCCTATGACAACCTGATACAGGCAGTAAGGATAGGGGAACACAAGGATGTGATGCTGCCGGTAATGGTATGCCAGGATGGCTTCATAACCTCCCATGCAGTAGAAAATCTCGACCTTTTGGAGGATGACAAGGTAAAGAAATTTGTGGGAGAATACAAACCGGAGCATTATCTGCTAAATAGCGAGGAGCAGATCGCTGTAGGACCGCTTGACCTTCCGGCACATTGCTTTGAGCATAAGCGTGAGCAGGCACAGAGCATGCTGAATGCCAAAAAAGTCATATTGGATGTGGCTAAAGAATTTGAAAAGCTCACAGGCAGAAAATATAGCTATTTTGAAGAGTATATGCTGGAGGATGCAGAGGTAGCAGTTGTAATAATCAACTCTACAGCCGGCACTGCCAAGACAGTGGTGGACGGCCTGAGAGAGAAGGGGCTTAAAGCAGGGCTATTGAAAATAAGGATGTTCAGGCCCTTCCCTGAGGAAGAGATTGCGGAAGCGTTGAAAAAGGTAAAAGCCCTTGGAGTTATGGATAAGGCTGAAGGATTCTCAGCAGTGGGCGGGCCTCTTGGTGCCGAGATAAAATCTGCACTTTACGGAAAACATGACGGAATAAAGGTGGTCAACTACATTTACGGACTTGGCGGCAGGGATGTACGTGCTGATGATATAGAAAAGGTTTACAGCGACCTGCTGGAGATCCAGAAAACCGGTAAGGTAGGAGAAACATACAGATATTTAGGAGTAAGAGAATAGGAGGTGAGCTTTTATAATGGCATATAATCTGAAGCAGGTAATGAACAAACCTGATAGACTGACGGGAGGACACAGAATGTGTGCAGGCTGTGGAGCCCCTCCGGTAATAAGGACAGTACTAAGAGCCCTGGAACCTGAACATCATGCTGTATGCGGCGCGGCTACAGGCTGCCTGGAGGTATCAACCTTCCTATACCCATATACAGCATGGAAGGATTCCTTCATACACAGTGCCTTTGAGAATGCAGCCGCTACCATAAGCGGAGCAGAGGCGGCATATAATGCCATGAAAAGAAAGGGTAAAATTGATGATACGTATAAGTTCCTGACCTTCGGAGGAGATGGCGGAACCTATGATATAGGGCTCCAATCGCTTTCCGGAGCGATGGAGAGGGGACACGACATGGTTTATGTATGCTACGATAATGAGGCATATATGAATACGGGAATTCAGAGGTCTTCGGGGACACCCAAATATGCGGATACGACTACAAGCCCCCAGGGAACTGTAATACCTGGGAAACAGCAGTTCAAGAAAGATCTCACAGCAGTAATGATTGCCCACAATATTCCCTATGTAGCCCAGTCAACCTTGACTTCAAATTTCAAGGACCTGTATGAGAAAGCGCAAAAGGCAATATATACCAAGGGGCCGGCTTTCATGAATGTAATGGCTCCCTGCCCCAGAGGCTGGAGATATGATACACCCGACTTGATGGAAATATGCAAACTTGCTGTTGATACGTGCATATGGCCGCTATATGAGGTGGAAAACGGGATATGGAAGCTTAATTACAAACCTAAGAAAAAGCTTCCGGTAATTGAGTACCTGAAGCCGCAGGGAAGATTCAAACACTTGTTTACAGATGAGAACAAACATCTGATAGATGATATACAGGAAAGCACAGACAAAAAATGGGAAGAACTGTTGAGAAAGTGCGGAGAAAGCTAAAAACGTGCGCAAGCACGTTTTTTATTGTATAAATCAGTCGAAAAATTTTGAATTGAATGTTATAATAATGAGTATAGTTTTCATAATATCTACTAAAACTGGGGGGGGACCATATGAAGCTGCATTTTAAAATCACGGTACCAATAGTATTTCTTTTGATAGTAGTGATAACAGCTTTGACCGGTGCATCATATTTCTTCACTGAGAAGCTCATTGAGAGCAACATGTCACAGCTTTCAGAAAGCAAACTTAGCGAGATTCAAAACCTGATATTTGATAGAAAGGCAGAAGAATCTGTAAAAAGAAACGAGATCAACAGGACCTATATTGAAAAAGCAAAAATAATGGCTGGCGTGATCAAACAGAATCCCGGGTTGGTTTCCAACAATTCATTCCTGTTTGATATGTTATCCTCCCTGGGAGTTGACGAAATACATATCACCGATGAGAACGGAGTAATACGGTGGGGAAGCGTAGCAAGCTCTTATGGCTACGACCTGAATACAGACGAGAATTTGATGGTGTTTACTGAGGGACTCACTAATGTGGTCTATGAGCATGTTCAGGAGCCTACTGCAAGAAGTACAGACAAGGTTCTTTATCAGTATGCGGGGGTAGGCAGGAAGGACAAGCCGGGTATAGTTATTGTAGGCGTTCCAGCAAGCAATATGTTGAATCAGCTGCGAAAATCTGATATAAGCAGTATTGCAAAGGATACTACTTTTGGTGCTAACGGCATGGTAATAATCGTCAATAAAGATACCGATGTCATCACAGGTCACAAATATGATGCAGTACAAGGACAGAAAGCTGCTGATTTCGACTGGGGCAAAAGAATAAGAGAGAGTGAAGCCGGCGAGTTCACCTATAACCTTGATGGGATAGAATCTTTTATGAAATATCAGGTATCTGGTGATAATATACTGTGTACAACAATTCCTGTTTCTGAATTTACTGCAGGACTTGCCAATATGCTGACGGTTTCAGTTATTATTTCCTTTGCCGCGCTTGCACTTTGCATCTTTATAATATTTCTGCTTCTGAAGATAAATATAACCAATGAAATTGCAAAGCTTTTGAAGCTGATCAAAGCTATAGGTGAGGGTGACCTTACCAAAGCGGTAAATATAAAATCCAGCAAGGAATTTGCGATACTCAGCGATGGAATCAACCTGATGACTAACAATCTTAAAGAGATAATTGAAAAGAGTGCCTTGATGACACAGAAGCTAAGGGAGTCGGGAGAACGTCTGACCAGCTCATCGGATATGTCCAGTAAAGGAGCTTCAGAGATAGCAATTACTATCGGGGAACTTGCTGAAGGGGCCAACGAACAGGCGGATGGAGCCACCAGAGGAGCAATGACTGCGAAGGATGTCCTTGAAAAGGCAGAAGCAATATCCAAGAATGTCAGTGATACTGTCAGAAGTACAGAACTGACCAAGGAAACTGTCATGGATGGTGTAGAAACGATCAAATACCAGAATGAAAAAATGCAGCTAAGTGTAGAAAGCTCCAGAAACCTCGGAGATTCAATAAATGAGCTCTCAAGGAGAGCCGGCGAGATAGGTGATATTACCAATGTAATTACATCCATAGCAGGACAGACCAATATGCTTGCATTAAATGCGGCCATAGAAGCAGCCAGGGCTGGAGAAGTAGGAAAGGGCTTCGCTGTAGTCGCAGATGAAGTGAGAAAGCTGGCGGAAGGCTCAACAGTGGCAGCGCACCAGATATCCGACATAGTGGTGCAGATACAGACAAGTGTTGAGAATGCGAAGGAACAGGCTGAAAAATCCATAGGTATTATTGAGGAGCAGCAGACAGCCGTTCTGCATACACAGGAGGCTTTTGACAAAATAAATGGTGTGACTCGGGAAGCAGCAGACCAGGTTGAAAAAATTGCTGAGGCTACCGGCAATATAATAAATGGTATTCAAATGATAGTCGAGATCGTTGAATCCCAGGCTGCCGCATCAGAGGAAAGCGCTGCAGGCACTCAAGAGATATCCGCATCAGTAGAGGAGCAGACAGCAGCCATTGAAGAGGTGTCAAGCATAGCAAATAGCCTGATGGAGTTTGTAGATGAGCTTAATATGCTTGTAAACCGGTTTAAAATACAATAATAAATAGCTAATGAAAAATCGAATGAGGATCTCATTCGATTTTTTTTATTTTTTTGTATTAAAATGAACAGAATGCAAAGAATAAAACCAAACGTGGGATTTGAAGGAGGCTAATTGATGGAAGAAACAAAGGAAATAAATCTACTGAATAAGGATAGAATAATAATTTCAAACCCTGAAGAATATATGAGGGTAGATATAAGGAACCTGAATTATGACGATGGAGAAGGCCTTGCAGGCTATAACGGAAACATAGTAGTCGGTTATGGTGATGAAGCCCTGGATGTATTCTTTCTTTCACTTAACAAAGTGAAGGAGGAAGACATGGACATAATATGTGATAAGATCATGGAGCAATTCGGGCAGGGTGGAAAGCTTATCAACCTTATTATATATAATGGCGATGCTACTATATATACTTTGAATGATGAGGAAGAGGGCAGCGAAGACAGACCTGTATTTACCATTTGACTATAAGGCTAGAAGATGTTAAGATGTAATTCCTGCGTCGGAAATGATTCAGAGAACAGACAGCGAGGATAGAACTTCCAGTTGACTCTGGAGGCGGGACATGATAAGATATAATTCCTGCCTCGGAAACGAGGTGGAGAGCAGACAGCACGGATGAAACTTCCAGTTGACACTGAGAAGCGGACATGATAAACTAAGATTCCTGCGTTGGACATGACGCAGAAAACAGACAGGACAGAGACGACATAATTACCACAAAAAACCGACAAAAACGGTCTTGACACTTAGAAAGTGATGTGGTAACATAGTAAAGGTCGGCGGCAGAAACGCCGGCAAGATTAACCAAATAACTTTGATCCTTGAAAACTAAACAGTGTAAAATGATAACCAGGTTAATGTTTGCAAGCAAACATTAACTAATGAAAGTTTGAAG
>CAZNMO010000147.1:0-11893 GCA_964574195.1 uncultured Clostridiaceae bacterium
TTGCGCAGTAACCTAAAAAAGTCAGTTCGAAACCATCCTGACTTAAAACAAAACTACGGAGGGAATTATAAATGAATAAGAACAGATACCTGGTGCACGCTGCCTTCATTGCGGCGGTCTATGCAGTGCTGACCATTGCATTTGCACCACTCAGCTACGGACAGATACAGGTCAGGTTCTCAGAAGCCCTGACAGTGCTGCCGTACTTCACGCCCGCTGCCATACCGGGGCTTTTTATCGGCTGTATAGTAGCCAATTTCTACGGTACCGGCGGAATACTGGATGTGGTTTTTGGCAGTGCGGCAACTCTTATAGCTGCCTATCTGTCCAGCAAGATGCCTGCCAAATGGATGGTGCCGCTGCCGCCTATCATAGCAAACGGCATAATTATAGGCTTCCTGCTGAATTACCTGTATCAGCTGCCTTTGCTCATAACCATGGGCTGGGTTGCGCTGGGTGAGCTGATAGCTTGCTACGCTATAGGCTATCCCCTTATGATGCTCTTGGAGAGATACAGGGGTACAATATTCAAATAAAAAGAAACGCTTATCAGCGGCTTGCTGATAAGCGTTTGTTATTTTTGTTAACGATTTTCAATTGCCTGTTTGATCCTGTTGAGCCCTTCTTCAAGGACGCTTCTGGGACAGGCTATATTCATACGCATGAAGCCTTCTTCACCCGGCCCGAAAGGAGTTCCGTCATTCAAACCTACATGGGCTTTGTTTATGAAGAAATCTACCAACTCCTTCTGCTTCATTTCCAAACCTCTGCAATCCAGCCATACCAGATAGGTGCCTTCAGGTCTGGCGACTTTTATCTGCGGTATATGCAAGTTCAGATAGTCCATGAGGAAATCCAGATTGCCCTCCAGATAGGCCAATACCTGATCCAGCCACTCTTCACCCTGGTTGTATGCTGCTTCCAGAGCAGCTATGCCGAAGAGGTTGGTCATTTCTATTCCCAGCTTGTTGAGATAACCATCAAGTTTATTTTTAAGGCTTTCATTGGAGGTTATGGTCATGGAGGTCCCAAAGCCTGCTATGTTGAAGGTCTTGCTGGGAGCTATACAGGTGATGGTACGCTCTGCAAGCTTCTCAGATAAAGACGCCAGAGGAGTATGCTTACAGCCGCTGAAAATAAGGTCTGAATGTATTTCGTCGGAAACTATGACAACATCATATTTTGTGCACAGCTCTCCTACTTTGAGCAGCTCTTCGCGGCTCCAGACCCTTCCGACAGGATTGTGCGGGCTGCATAGGAGCATAAGCTTTACTCCGTCCGAAAGCTTGCTCTCCAGGTCCTCATAATCCATGACGTACTGATCACCTTGAAGCTTCAACGGATTATCCACCAGTACCCTTCCATTGTTTCTTATGGAAGCGAAGAAGGGAGGGTACACAGGGCTTTGCAGCAGTACCTTGTCACCAGGCTCAGTCATAGCAAGGATGCAGAAATTCAGGGTTGGAACAACTCCAGGGCATACAGTTATCCATCTGCTGTCTATAACCCAGCTGTGTCTTCTCTTCAGCCATTCAGCTGCCGAGTGATAGAAGGAAGAGGGCTTTTCTGTATAACCATATACTCCATGCTTAGCCCTCTCTATAATGACGTCGATTACCGGCTGAGGTGCCGTAAAGTCCATATCTGCCACCCACATAGGGATGACCTCGGTATTCTTGAAGACTCTGTCCAGATAGTCCCATTTCACCGAACTGGTGCCTCTCCTGTCTATAATTGAATCAAAGTCATATTTCATATGCCAAAATCCCCTTCTGAATATTATATAGCTCTTGTCTTATGCTTCAACCATGCCTTTTCCTCCTGGTCGAGGCGTGGAGCCAGCTTCTCGTAGACTTCCTTGTGGTAATCGTTTAGCCAATCCTTCTCCTGCGTTGTGAGCATGGAAGCATCCACTCCGTCCAGGTCTATAGGACAATATGAAATTGTGTCGAACTTCAAGTATCTGCCATACTCTGTTTCGAAATCATCTACGACAAGCACAGTATTTTCAGTACGTACTCCGTGTTCACCTTCCCTGTAGATCCCAGGCTCGTTTGTTATAGTCATGCCCGGTTCAAGTATAACGGTGCTGAAAAAGGGAACCCTTTTGAAGCCATGGGGACCTTCGTGGACGCTTAGCAGGAAGCCTACTCCGTGACCTGAGCCGCAGCGGTAATCCAGGCCTTCCTCCCACAGCGGCCTTCTGGCCAATATATCAAGATGAGTGCAGGTGCAGCCGTACATGAATTTCGCCATTGATAAGCCGATATGGGATTTCAATACCAGGGTAAAATCCTTTTTCTGCTGTTCGGTCAGTTTGCCAAGTACGATGGTCCTTGTGGTATCGGTTGTACCGTCCAGGTACTGTCCGCCTGAGTCTATAAGCAGCATGCCCTCTTTATCAAGGGTGTATTCTATTCCTGGGACTGCCTTGTAGTGCATCATCGCCGCATGCTCCTTGTAGCCTGCGATGGTATCAAAGCTGGGGCCCATGGAAAGCTCCTGCTGCTCTCTGAATTCCTGGAGCTTTTCACCTACTGTCAGCTCAGTGATCTTCTCCTTGCCCAGATGCTTTTCCAGCCAAATGTGGAATTTTACAAGGGCTGCTCCGTCCTTAATGTGGGCATTCCTGAGGTTTTCTATTTCTATACTGTTCTTTACAGCTTTGAGGTTTGTGGTTATGTTGGGAAGCTCCAAAACTGTGCAGGCTTCGGGCACAGCCTTGTAAAGCCATACATTGGTCTTCTCCGGGTCCATGATTATTGCGCCTTCGCCCTTGATGGATGTGATGGCTTCTTCAATTGCTTCGTATGCAAGGACTTGTATCTTTTCGGCTTCCAGCTCGTTTTTAATGGATGCGCTTACCTTGCTGTTATCGATGAATAGCTTGCAGCTGTCTTGTGAAATCAGTACATATGCTGTGACCACAGGAAGGTTCGGCACATCGCCGCCTCTGAGATTAAGCAGCCAGGCCAGGTCATCCAGTGATGAGATAAGATAATGGCCGGCATTCTGCTTTTGCATTTCGGTGCGTACTTCTGTAAGCTTTTCAGTCCTGGTTTTTCCGGCATATTTTACATCGTGGAGGAATACAGGGTTTTTGGGGATCTCCGGTCTGTCCTCCCACAGCTGTCCAATAAAGTCATAGTCGGTCTGGAAGGAAAGCTTTTTGCCCTTGAACTGCTTCTGCATATCCTTATAAACCGATACGGGCATGGATTTTCCATTGAAACCAACTACACCGTTTAACGGCAGTGAAGCATTGATCCATTCCAGGTAGGTGGGCACTCCGGGCAAGCCCATTCTGAAAAGCGTCAAAGGGGAGCCTTCCAGCTGCTTTTCCGCCTGCAGGAAATACCTGCCGTCAGTCCACAACCCGGCTTCCTTCATAGTAACCACCACAGTTCCTGCAGAACCTGTGAAGCCTGAGATCCACTGCCTTGCCTTCCAATGCTCCGGTACATACTCGCTCTGATGGGCGTCGAAGCTGGGGATTATGTAAGCATCAATATGCTTATCCACCATGAGCTCCCTGAGTTTTTTTACTCTTTCACTTACTGTCAATTTCGTTACCCCTTTCTTTGTAAACGCGCAGAAAAGTGTGCACTTTATAGGTGCGCCACTTTCCGCTTGTTATATATACTATTAGCTTATAATTAGAAGCCTTTGTGCTCTGTTCTTGAAATTATCTCTTCCTGCAGTGCCTCTGAAAGGTCTGAGAAGTAATCGCTGTAGCCGGCTACCCTTACAATAAGGTCCTTATACTGCTCCGGCTTCTTCTGTGCATCCCTCAAGGTGTCGACGTTGACCACGTTGAACTGTATATGATGTCCATCCATCTTGAAATAGCTTCTGACCAACTGTACCAGCTTGTCGATGCCCTCGTCGTCCTTCAACAGGTCGGGAGTAAATTTGAGATTCAGCAGAGTACCTCCGGTCCTGAGATGATCCATCTTGCCTGCGGATTTTATTACTGCTGTGGGACCATGCATATCCGCTCCCTGAACAGGGGAAATACCCTCTGACTGCGGCTGTGCTGCGACCCTGCCGTCCGGAGTTGCCCCGGTAACTGATCCGAAATAAACATGACAGGTGGTAGGCAGCATATCCACCCTGTAGGTTCCGCCCTTCAGTGTCTTTCTGCCATTCACCTCGTTGTAGTTGGCTTCGAAAAGCTCCTTCATAAGGTCATCTGCATAGTCGTCATCATTTCCATACTTGGGAGTGCTGTTGAGCAGCAGCTGTCTTATTCTTTCATTTCCCTGGAAGTTATTCTTCAATGCATCCAGCATTTCCTCCATGGAGAGATTATTTTTCTCGAACACATGATATTTTATGGCTGAGAAGCTGTCGGTCAGTGTACCGATACCGACACCCTGCACATAGTTGGAGTTGTATCTAGCGCCGCCTGCGTTGTAATCCTTGCCCTTCTTGATACAGTCATCAGTCAGTATGGAAAGGAAAGGGGCGGGCATATACTCTGAGTACAGCTTTTCTATTACATTATTGCCTCTTATCTTGATTTCCATGAAATGATGCAGCTGTTTCTTGTAAGCGTCAAACAGCTCATCGAAGGTTTTGAAGCTCCTGGGGTCACCGGTTTCTATTCCAAGCTTCTTGCCTGTCCGGGGATCTGTGCCGTTATTCAGTGTTATTTCCATGACCTTGACCAGGTTGAAATATCCTGTGAGTATATAGGCTTCCTTGCCGAAGGCTCCCGCTTCTACACAGCCGCTGGTTCCGCCGCATCTCGCATCTTCTATGCTCTTGCCCTGGCGTACAAGCTCCTCGGTAACTGCATCCGCATTGAATATCGAAGGCTGGCCCCAGCCCTTCCTGATTATCTTTGCCGCTCTCTTGAGGAACCTGTCGGGGTTTTTCTTGCTCAGCTGTACGTTTGAGCTGGGCTGCAACAGCCTCATTTCATCTATGACATCTAGCACCAGGTAGGAGACCTCATTTACCGCATCGGAGCCGTCAGCCTTGAGACCGCCGCTGTTGATATTGGCGAAGTCTGTATATGTGCCGCTTTCCTGTAGGGTTATACCTACTTTGGGAGGAGCGGGTTGATTGTTGAATTTGACCCAGAAGCACTGCAGCAGCTCTTCTGCCTTATCTCTTGTCAGAGTGCCATCCTTGAGACCGGCATCGTAGAAGCTGATAAGATGCTGGTCAAGCCTTCCTGGACAGTAGGCATCCCAGGTGTTAAGCTCTGTGATCACGCCCAGATGCACAAACCAGTACGCTTGCAGGGCTTCCCAAAAATTACGCGGAGCATTGGCGGGAACATGGGAGCATACCTCTGCGATCTTCTTAAGCTCAGCTTTTCTGTCTGGATCCGCTTCCTGGTTTGCAAGCTCCAGTGCCTTTTCCGCATAGCGTTCTGCGAATCTGATAATGGCATCTGCGCATATGCTCATAGCCTTTAGCTCTTCCTGCTTGTCGAAGGCTTCCAGGTCATTGACAAAATCAAGGGAGGCAAGCTCTTTTTCAATATCCTTCTTAAATTCTCTGAAACCTTTTTTGAATATCTTGTTGTCGCCCACTGTATGGCCGGGAGCTCTCTGCTCCATGAACTCGGTGAATATTCCAGCTTCGTAGCATTCATTCCATTCGCTGGTCATATTGTTGAAAATGAAATCCCTCATGGATTTTCCCTTCCAATAGGGGATGACTTCCTTTTCCTGTACCTGCCTGGCTACGTCGTCAACCTTGAAGAAGACCTTCTGCCTGTTGTTTATAACTTCAAAGTCCTCCATGGTATGACAGCAAAGCTCAGGGTAAGTAGGCGTCGACTTTGGCGCAGGGCCTCTTTCACCGACTATAAGCTCTCCGTCGTTTATGCATACTGTCTTGTTCTCCATAAGTGCCTTGAAGGTCAGGGCTCTCAGAACAGGAGTGGAAACCTTGCCTGCATGCTCCTTATAGGTTTCTGTAACTATATGGGCCCGTTCCAGTGACATGGTAGGCACCGCATCCAGGCTCTTTTCCCTCAATACTCTTACTCTTTCATTCATGCTACTATCCTCCTATTTTAACTTTGATACCGTAGGACATATATTTACCGACTATAAGCTCTATATCTTCCTGTGTGGGAACTTTTATCTCCATGAGGCTGTGGGGCTTGCCCAGCCTACTATACTTATCCGCGGCTATGTTGTGGTAAGGCAGCAGATTGACCTGCTCCACTCCGGCGGTAGTCCGGATGATTTCCGCAGTAGCCTTGATGTTGGCCTCGTCATCATTAATGCCCGGCATCAGAGGCAGCCTTATAAATATACGTTTGCCGAGCCTTGACAGGAGCTGGAGGTTTTCCAGTATAAGCTTGTTTGAGACCCCTGTGTATTTTATGTGTTTCTCATCATCCATAAGCTTCAGGTCATATAAGTATAAATCGGTATAATTGCTGGTATCGGTTAGAACCTCCGGACTTGCATAACCGCAGGTATCAACTGCAGTGTGTATATCAGCCGCCTTGCCGCGCTTTAGAAGCTCCAGCAGGAAATCCGGCTGCATGAGGGGCTCACCCCCGGAAAAGGTCACTCCGCCTCCTGATTCTTCGTAGAAGATACTGTCCTTCTCGATCTGCTTCATAACATGATCAGTATCCACCAGTTCTCCGGCCATTTCCCTGGCTTTGGGGAAGCATACCCCTGCACAGTCCCCGCAGGATGTGCATTTATCCCTGTCAAACAGCATTTTGCCGTCCTTCATATATATTGCACCATGCTGGCAGGCTTCCAGGCATTTGCCGCAGCCTATGCACCTTTTGTCATAAACCAAAAGCTGCTGCTCCGGTGACTGGCTCTCCGGGTTATGGCACCAGATACAGCTCAGTGGACAGCCCTTGAGAAAAACTGTTGTGCGGATCCCAGGACCATCGTGTATCGAATATTTTTGAATATTGAAGATTTGTCCTTTAGTCAAAATATCACCTCGCATATATCTATAATATTTAGCAAATTACATGCCATGTTTTATGAAACTGAAAGCGTTGTAATTGTAGGCCTGCAATAAATGATAAAAATGTGCGTACCGAAAGTGGGACGCACATATACTATGTTTTATACGAAGTACCAAAATAGGGACTATTCAATTTCCCTGGTTATGCTGATATTATGTTTCTTTACCTTGTTATGCATGGTTTGCTTCGGAAGCTGAAGAGCCCTTGCCGCCATAGCCACATTACCGCCTGAGCTCTTCAATGCTTTGACCAGCAGGCTCCGCTCATATCCGGAAACCGCGGCAGTGAGATCGCTGGGGCAGGCATCATTTACTGAAGCTTCGGGATCCATTGCTGCGATTTTCTGCCTTTTTTCAAAATAATACTGTACATCCTCCAGGGTAATCATATCCTTGTCGATAAGGTTCATGGTACTTTCCATAAGGTGTTCCAGTTCTCTTATGTTGCCCGGCCAGCTGTACTCTGCGAAAGCCTTCAATGCTTCCCTGGATATGCCCGAGACTCGTTTGCCCATTTGTTCGTTATTCCTTTGTATAAAATACTGAACAAGCACATCTATGTCTCCAAGCCTTTCCCGCAATGAGGGCAGCTCCAGGTATATAACGTTAAGCCTGTAGTACAGGTCTTCTCTCAGCAGCTTCTTTTCCACCAGTTGCTCAGGAAGCTCGTTGGTGGAGGCTATTATCCTGACATCCACATCCTTTGTTTTTGTTTCTCCGACTCTTCTGACGATACCATCCTGGATGACCCTCAGCAGCTTAGCCTGAAGCTCTATGTTAAGAGAGTTGACCTCATCCAGGTAAAGGGTGCCTCCATCGGCCAGCTCAAAAAGTCCGGGGTTGTCCTTTGCTCCTGTGAAGCTGCCTGCGGCAGTCCCAAAAAGGATGGATTCAAGGAGGGAAAAGGGAAGGGCGGCGCAGTTCTGAGCTATAAAGGGTTTGTTCCTTCTCTTGGGATCGGCATTGTGAATGGCTTGTACCAGCAGCTCCTTGCCGGTGCCTGTCTCACCGTACACCAGCACGGGAGAATTGCTCCTGGCGGTGCGCCTTGCCTTCTCCTTCAGCTTCAGGATGGGCCCGCTGCTGCCGATGATATTGTCAAAGGTGTATTTGGCACCATTTTCATTATAGCTTTTTTTGCCTGTATTGCTTTTATACAGCTGCTCCTGCAGGTGAACTATCTTTTCAGACAGTTCGGTGACCTGGGTAAGATCCTTGAATACCTCGAAACAGCCTGTGATCTCTCCGTTTTCTATTATGGGAATGGTGGAGGTGACAGTGGATACCTTTCTGCCCTGATAGTTGGTATAGTGCTGTATATGCTCAATGATAGGCTTGCCGGTCCGCAGCACGCTGTAGAAGGTGCTTGTATCAGGGGTCAGGTCGGGAAATACGTCAAGGATGTTCTTGCCAAGGGCGGTAGGGGAGTCAATGCCCCCGATGTTTGTCGCAGGCTCCTTGTAAAAAGTTATGTTGGCCTTTGCATCCGTTACTATTATTCCTTCATCGAGGTTAAGGAGTATAAGCTCCAACAGTCTTTTGTAGTTCATAATGACCCTCCACATAATGTGTTCTTACCTTAATGATAAAGAACTCTTGAGTGTAAATCAAGAGTTCTGTTATTTAAAGAAGTTACATATATCTCTCCGCTATCTGGGCCAATGGACTTCTCTCCACCTTGTTAAGCGTCACATGCCCTGTTATCTGGAAGGGCTTCATTTTTTCTATGGTGTAGACCAGGCCGTTGGACCGCGCATCGACCAGTACATTGTCTATCTGGCTGTCCGTAGGGTCACCCAGGAATACAAATTTTGCTCCGAAGCCTGCACGGGTCAGCATCATCTTGGCCAGGTGGGGAGTTATCTCCTGGGCTTCGTCAACAACCACCAGAGCGTCTGAGAGTGTTCTGCCGCGCATATAGGTAAAGGTCTTTGTCTCGATTATGCCGTGTTGCCTGTAGTCCTCGATAAAGGAATCAACAGTGAAAGTAGGCTTTGTGAGGCCATCCGACTTTCCGCCTTTTTCCTTGCGACGGTATTTGTTGCCGAAAAGATTGTCTACCGCATCGTAGAAGGAGCCCATCCAGGGTTTCAGCTTTTCCTCCTCGGTGCCTGGCAGATAGCCTATGTCGTTGCCTGCCGGAACCACCGGTTTTACGAACACTATCTTCCTGTACACCTCTTCTTCAATTACCTTCTGTAGGGCTACGGCAGTGGAAAGTATTGTCTTACCTGAGCCGGCACCGCCTGCCAGAGTAACAAAATGGATATTGTTATCCATCAGCAGCTCAAAGGCCATTTTCTGTTCCCGGTTTATTGGCACAAGGCCCCATGCGGAATTGTTTGCATACTTCAGGGGGACTATCCTGTCTCCGTTGAAGATAGTCAGGACCTCATGACTTGAGGTGTCATTGCTTCTTATATGAATAAACTCATTTGGATAAATAGTCTCATCAAGCTGTTTTGGAAGCTTGAGCCCATCCTTGTATATCTTCTCGATATCCTTTGAGGAGAGCATCAGCTCGGTGTAGCCATTGTATATGGATTCAACGGTAACCTTGTCGTTTTCATAGTCCTGCACCGTGATGCCCAGACTGTCTCCTTTGATTGCCATGTAGACATCTTTGGTCACAAGGATAGTAGGCTGATCCTTGAATTCCTTTTTAAGGTTCTTTGTGAGTGCAAGTATCTTATTGTCCATTTTGGAAGTGTCCAGTCCATCGGGAAGTTCCATTGTGTCCAGATGGTCCAGTTCTATCTTGAGCATTCCTCCGCCGGGTAATTTGACTCCTTCACTTAGACTGCCGTACTCACGAAGTTTATTGATTTCTCTTGCAGCACTTCTTGCGTGGAAACCTAGCATGCCCTCCCTTTTTTTCAGACTATCCAGCTCTTCAACCACCATGATCGGGATAATAACGTTGTTTTCCTGGAAGTTGGAGATGCAATAAGGGTCGTGTACCAGTACATTCGTATCAAGTATAAAGTTTTTTACCATGCGTTTACCTCCATACTATACTAAGATGCTTCATTGTATACGGCTCTAATGCTGGAGTGGGGATACCCTGGCGGTAATTTGAGGTTAATAATAAATTCTGCTAAAAGGCTTCAAAATCCTGCAAATTTAAGTAAATTTCGTGTAAATTTGTGAGGCTGCCGGTGGACACAATTCCAATTGGTGTCTGCATAAGATATAATATCATTATGACAGGCTGGATCAGTGCAGAGTAATAAAAGCTGCAGCAGGTACGAAGGGCCCTGAAGGGTGCATATAAAATATGCTTAATACTTTATATGCTGCAAACATTCATTTGAGCATAGTTTTATGAAAAAGAGGGGTATTCATATGGAGCTGAATCAGATTTTGATCGCCTTCGGGCTGACACTGCTTGCGGGGATCTCAACAGGGGTCGGAAGCCTGCTGGCGCTTCTTACAAGAAAAACGAATACCAAGCTCCTGTCGGCGGTTCTTGGGTTCTCGGCAGGGGTAATGATATATGTATCCTTTGCAGATCTGCTTCATCAAGCCCAGAATATCCTTGCAGAGGTAATGGGGGACAGGGCGGGAGGCTGGGCGGCTGTTGGAGCCTTTTTCGGAGGCATACTGGTGATCGCTGTTATCGACAAGCTGATACCCTCAGTGGAGAATCCTCATGAGATGAGAAGACTTGAGGAAATGGGAGAAGAAAGCTGTACCATTGCACCAGGCTCAAAGGGGTTAATGAAAATGGGCGTTTTTACAGCAGTGGCCATTGCGATCCACAACTTCCCAGAGGGTATAGCTACATTTGTTGCGGCATTGAAAGATCCAAATCTGGGTATCGCAATAGCAATAGCGATAGCTATCCACAACATACCTGAGGGTATAGCTGTTTCGGTGCCCATATACTGTGCTACAGGCAGCAGGCGCAAGGCCTTTGTATATTCAATGCTTTCAGGCTTGTCTGAGCCTGTGGGCGCAGTACTGGGCTTCCTTCTGCTGATGCCTATACTCAATGATCAGGTATTTGGGTTAATGTTCGCATTTGTAGCAGGGATAATGGTGTTCATATCCCTTGATGAGTTGCTGCCGACTGCCAGGGAGTATGGGGAGCCACATATAGCCACCTATGGCCTGGTAGCAGGCATGGCGGTGATGGCGCTCAGTCTGCAGCTTTTTATCTGAAAAATAAAGGCATTAAGGATAAAGAAGTATAAAAGGGCAGGAATTAAGAAACTATATTGCTGTAAAACGCTTAAAATCAAAGAAGTTCCAAAAAATTCAATTGACAAAATGATGCTAAAATTGTATTATGTTTTATGTAACAAATGCACCTATAGCTCAGCAGGATAGAGCGACGGTTTCCTAAACCGCAGGTCGGGGGTTCGACTCCCTTTAGGTGCACCATTCGAATGATAGACACCGCAATGATTTGCGGTGTTTTTTATTTTGCAAATTATGGAGTCGAACCCGAGAGGGCGGGAACGTTAAGCAAAATGACCTGAACGGTCATTTTGTAGTGAGCGTAGGAGCCGACCGGAGCGGAGCGGAGGTGGGCGACGTCACCAGCATGGGCAGCAGGCGGCGACTCCCTTTAGGTGCACCATTTCGAAATTATATGTCTCAGTATCTCAATGATGCTGAGGCTTTTTTATCTTTGAAATTGAGTTGCCAACGTTTACCAAGTGTTGTGGACAACAGAGTTTTACAAATACAAAATGTAAAATCTTGCTAGACTTTAGATTGTGTGTGACGATATAATGTAGATACTGTGGAAATTTGGATTTTTATGAAAAATATAGATACTTAAGGGAGATGACTTGATGCGAAACACTTTAAATAAGGCTTTGGTTGGTGCTTTGATATTAACAACAGTAGCGACTTCCACAGCAGTGCCGGCCTATGCAGAAGGGGTAAGCAGTAGTTCAATTATAGATAATAGAGCAACAGT
>CAZNMO010000148.1:0-4816 GCA_964574195.1 uncultured Clostridiaceae bacterium
CGAAGTTTTTGAGTATACTAAGGATTACCCATATCGAGAATGGGCCCGCCCTGGTTCAAATACCATTTTATCCTACCTCGCTCACCGCCCCTCAGGCTTAAAAGCCTTTTCGTTGTCACCACTTACCTAGATCGATATGGCTAGTTTTCTAGCGAGATTTCTAGCTTGAATTAAGGCTTCGAAGCCCCTCCCCTCTCTCTGTAACTAGAGAGGTAGGCAACCTGAGTTTAGAGCCACCTCGATTCGGGATGTCGGAACATCAACCGGATCGGAAACCGAATCCTAAAGTGACTTCGGAACAGGTTCGAGAGCTTCGATCGAAAACCTTTCCTATCTAGTGTCAGCTGATCCTTCAGCGTCTGCACCAACTAAATCGGAAGCAACATTCGAAAGACGAGAGTAGGCTCGAGGAGGATCAAAAGACTGATTCTCGGTCCCCTAAAGTTAGAAAGCTGGTTAGACTGCAATCTATGCCTATGGAAAGAAAAGTCACAAAAAGCGATCCATATGATCATAAAGAAAGGCTTGCCTATACGTCTTTCTAGCGTACGCGCGGTTCCTTTCGATTGTAGCCTGTCGCTACCTGGATCAATCAGCCTATTCTAGTTCGCCTTGTGTCATCCGATTTTAGGGAATTCATTGGATCGTGAAGTTGCTTCACACCTGGCCATATCGAGGGAATGAAAATGAACTTGCCCTTAAAAAAAGAGAAAAGAACTGGAATGGGAGAGGATGGTCATTGAGAAAGATGCCTTAACAGGTTGGTCATTTGTCAGGACGAGAATGTGAGTTCTTCTTATTATCGGTGAGCCGCTGCCCCTCATACTCTTCTTTCCGTTTTTGGGTCGCTCTTCTTATCTGCCGTACCCCCAATCCTCCTTCATACGAAGGCATCATAACATATACATCAAATCAAGATCAAATAAAAGATTCTCCATCCCTTCTTTATACTCGTCTATCCCTCGATCAACTAGATGGGCCTAGGATAAGGTATTAAAAAACCGTCGATATGCGGGGTGATCGAACCGACTCATCTACAACTCATCTTTGAAAACAAGATGCGCTCCTACGTGAGGAGGGGGGAAATGAAAGTAAGAACCATGCGCATGGATGAAAGAGCGCGCTTTGAGGGAAGAGGGGAAGAAAGACTATAGAAAGGCTAAGTGAAGTACTTATAGGGACTTCTTTAACATTCTTCTTTCCTCTTCTTGCTTATCACCTTCTTTCCCCTTCCTCGCATCCTAATATAATAAAGATCAAGACGAGTAGCTCCAGGTCCAGATATCTCCCTTCGAGATCGCCAGCATCAGTCTAAGTAGCTTAAGTTTTTTGAAGAAAAAGGTAGAGAAGGAAGGGTGGTTGAAGCAGGACCATAAGAAGTACCTTTAGCATTTCAAGTACCCGGTTCAGAGCCAGGACATCTTTGGCATATCCACCAGCAGCGCCTTTGGCATGATAGGCAGGCAGCATATCTTGATCCATCGGTAGCAGAGCCACCGAGGGAATCGAGTGAATGACCTTAACGATCGTTTTAGAAGTAGCGCTTTACTAGCCTGACGACTCAAAGCAAGGTCGAAATCCATCCCTCTTTTTAAAACTGATTAATTAACGACCCACCAAGCAAGGGCACGTTGCGCGGTAGTAGCCAGTTCAAGGAAGTGAAACTAAGACAGGAAACTTCCCCTTTTTTTGACTTTGTTGTAAGTAAGACCCTGTCCTCTTCCCTTTCGACATCAAGATAATTGACGAAGGTGGTGCTTTGAACATTTTCGCTGAAGTCGAAAAGATAAACATCTACCCGGTATACCAGCAATCCTTCTATGCGGATACCCCTTTTTTACTCTCAACCATTGCCGAGAAGAGAAAATGCTCAAGGTTCTATATATTCTTTCTTTATTCAATTCATTCCTATCCTTTTAGTTTTCAGTCCCCGGTTTCCTCTCCAAGCCAATCGATCGCCTTCTTAGTTAACTGCGGAACCCGCCCTTTAGCCATCTATCTTTAGATACGGAGGGCTTATGAGTCACAGAATTTGAAGCCCAAAAAACAAGGTAAGAAAGGTGGAGCGGCCTCACACAAAAAGATTTGTCTAAGCAATCTCAAAGAGATTTTCAATAAGTCAATACCAAGATTTGCTTTCTGCGCCTACTGATGTGATGATAATTCAGAAGCTTTTTTGCAAAGAAGAAGGGCCCTGTTCCTATGGGTTCACGTGCTAAGGCTCCACTAAAAAATGCTCTTTTTCAAGAGAGAGGTTTAAGGCGCATTAATCACGCCTTGAAGGAGGGAAGTAGTGGAGTAGGAGAGGTAAAGATGGATGGGAATAGATAAGTAAGAGAGAAGGCGACACCAGCTAGCAGAACGGACGGAATGAGAAGAAATCCCCAGGATGGAAAGAAGCTTGAAAGAGAGAACCAGGAATGAAATAGCGAGACCAAACGAGCAAAAAGCCATGAAGGTTGACGATAAGAGCGTAAGACTTTATGCGAGAGGGTAGAGCCCTTGATCCTTTCAAGAATGTAATTATCCTGAATATTATAAGGAGCCAATTTAGAACCTTTTTTTTATGGCATCATCCGGGGTTATCAGCCCCGGTTGGAAAGTTGGAAAACTTTCCAATTAGGATATTCCGAGCACATAGTCATTTAAAACTGCATGGTTATTCTAATGGTACCGAATGGAGCACCAACAAGGGTTGTATCCGATTCGTTGAACTTTATTGTTCTCTGATGAGGATTAATATCTTGTTGTAATCTCTAGTTCCTCCCATACTTTACCTATGCGAAGGCAGAAATGGTATAAGTGTTCAGGTGAACAAAGGCGATCTATGGTCTAAAGCAGTCTACTCGGGCTTGGTTCGAGATATGCAGTTTGGTTATGACGAAGATAGAGGGGTTTACAGAGAAGGAATGCTGTGGGTTCATAAAAAACAGAGGAAACTACCGTTATCCTAGTGTACTCAGTTCTATAAATTAACAAGTCAAATTCTGAGATGAGTCATAAAGGCAGCTAGTAAGCAAGTAGAGTCATTTCTGAAGTCGAGCGAGCGCTCAGAGATTTCCAATCAAAGTCAGAATTCGCATAGAGATGAAAGTTTCTATCGTGGAGTTCGGTAGTTTTCCTTAAAAAGGCTACCGATTCTTGAACAGAAAGATGACCTAAGGCCATAGCTGACGTTCTCGTTATCGGACACGTGAGATATCCCGGCGTTAGAGCATTGATTTCTCCTTTCGTTCTTCTGTGCGAAGGCGAAGCAAGAAGAAAAAAGACATTCATTTCAAAACTATGAGGTGAGAAGAAAAGAGAAAAGAAAGAGTTTTGAAGAAAGCTACGGGAAAGTCAAATCATTTCTTTTTTATCGACGAGATATATATGCAAAAGGAATAATTGACGCTAAAGAGATGAGATCCCTGCGCCTGACTAATGGAAGCAAGGGACCGAGTTATTCTCTATAACCATAATATAAAACAAGTAAACCTGGAAGCTTCGAAGCGGACTTTAAAGAAATGTCATATAGGGAAAGTCCAGCTTCAAATCCGACTTCTAACTCCCTCATCTTAGAGTTCTCGTTAGAGCAGAAGTAAGGCACGAAGCGAAGAGCTCAAGGTCAGGCAAGGCAGTCTAAGAGGCTAAGGAAGAGTTGGGGTAATGTTGTGTGTGCCAATTGAAGTCATTCTAAAAGCTCCTTCGTTTGTGTCCCAGTTGCCGATCAAGCTAATAAAGACTAAAAAAGACCAATCACTTGCTTATTCGCCAGCTTGGGTTTCGGTTGCAGATGCGATTGATTATGCCATTCTTGCTTTCGGTGGAAGAGAATGACGAAGATCTAGGCATGCACATTCATGGAGAGGCCAAGTGATGGGTTACGGTTCTGCGACAGGTGAAGTTTCAGTCGTCAGGTTAGGAGTTAGGAACATTCCCTACTAATATGCGGATTCTTCTTATGCTATTGCTATGGTGGTATACGCCATGGTCTGGGAACAAGGGTAAACGTAAGGCCTTGTTGACTCTACGAAAGTAGACTAGGCTTGCTGCGGAAGAGAAAGTGGAACTCACTACTCGACCCATAGACGAATCCGGGTTTGTTTACTCAACCGACTAAGCGGACGTTGAAGGGGTGCCCTAGTGCTAAGGGTCATTCGATTCCTTTCTGACGTCAGATCTCTGGCCTGCATTCGAGGCTACTCTTTGGATCTCGCCAACCAAGGCTTGGTTAGTCTCATTGTGCTTAGCAACTATGGGCTCAAGGGTGACTATGACTTCTCTGGCCACTTGTTTGGCCATCGGTGCCACTGTAGCTGACAAGGACTGCTTTCTATTGTTGAGAACTCTATCAGCCTCTCGATGTGTCCTTTCGCTAACATAGGTACCAACCTTGTTAACTGTACCAAAGTATGGTTTCACAGTCACGCCTCCATGACTCCTATATTTGTTCAGTTTCTCGTTTATATCTATCGGTCATTTCTTGAATCTGTTTATCGAAGTACTCATTTACGGCCTGGTGATTTCTATCTAACATGGCCAACAATTCTGCTCGAGTGACCAGACCTACTTCATTATCTGCTGGTACTTCCTGATTCGAAGACAGACTCTGGGGATTTCCAGTGTCTTCGAGGGCCTAATCCCCTACTTGAGACGATGAAGGAAGCACTTCGGCATCGGCAGCGGTAGTTACAGGATCATCGGATAGCTATGAAAAGCATGACGGAAGAAAGGACCGAGCTGATTCTATAGCTGCCTATTCTGTAACAGCTGATTCTATCACAACTTATTCTTTCTTCTTCACTTGCAAAGAACCTATTTGATGAAATTGCAG
>CAZNMO010000148.1:4826-11808 GCA_964574195.1 uncultured Clostridiaceae bacterium
CTCCTTCTATGCTATCAATCCCATTTTGTTCACAGCGTCCTCTTCTGGGAAGGAATTGATGGAAGGAATCGGAAGTAAGGCTTGACTTTCCCCGTTCTTTGTCTTCTAGGCGTCGGAGGGGAATGAAATTCCTAATGGTTCTCCGCCTTTTAACCCTTGGCAGGGGAGAAGGACTAATCTCAGTCTATTCGGCCTTCTTGGGAATGGAATCCTGGGTACGTCCACATTTGGGCAACTTTCACTACGCGAGGGCTTTGGTCTGCTTCCTTCTTTTGAATCACAGGAAATGATTCAATCTCGTTCCTTTCGCTTTGCTTAAGCGACTACGTACCAACAATTGTTCTTACTCGTTTAGGTCAACTCGTCACGTCAATCCGTATCTAATAGCCGCGCCAAAGCTTCACTCCAGGTCGAACTCACTTCCATTTACAATTCCCAAATTCCACTTTTATGAGAGTTTACGCCCTTTCTCGACCCTATCGAGCTCTTCCCGAACCTCCGTCTCTCCTCAACGAAGTCATTAAAGTGAGGCAACTCGTATTCGCTAACTAACTTAGGGAACTTAGGCACGTCACCCCACTGTGAATCTATCTTTCTTTATCGCGCTTTTGATCCTCTCGATGGGAGAATGAAACCATTAGTGGAAAGATCTGTTGTTCGATCTGCTGGGGGGCGATGAAACCAATATAGTATCGTTAATCCCCCTGGCCTGCCTTTCGAATGAAACAGTTATGAAATATCCGGGCCGGGTCTTGGGTCCAACAGCCGGATCGATTACAAGTCATCTCCTAGCCTTCTTTCCTTGTTTTGTTGCACTCATTCACTCCGAAATTCCATGCTCTAAAGTAAAGGGCAGGAGAGAGGGAAAAAGAAGGAAAGTTGCTTGCCCGAAGGGGAAGGAAGAGGGGCTTTTCTTTGCTGGCCTTTTCATCGAGAGATGCGGCCGTTGTTGTCTCTATGCCTTTTTGCCTATCTTACTCTTTCTCAAGGGACAGATGTCGACAATGCTATCATTAACATCTGATCTTTTTTATCTTCTCGAGAGAAGCCCAAGAATTCCGGCTCGGAACTTGACTCCTGCTTTTGTTAAAAAGTCCATACTTAACTTCATTTCATGTCCGAGTTCGTCATTGTCTTACCTGCTTTCCTGCAGCCTACTTAAGCCCGGAGGAGAATGCTTGCTGTCAGCTTCTATTCTCTATTCCTATCCGAGTCTATCTTTCAGAGAGAACCTACCCCTTCCATGGTACCCACCTTCAAACAAACTTATACTAATTAAAATGTTGTAAATATGTCAATCTTGATCTCGCCTAACTCAGTGTACTCTTGAGCCTTTCACAAAGGGAATTCATGCAGGCAGTTCATGGATAGTATAAACATTAGGCTCCGGTTTGCCCTGCCTTTGTCTAATTCCAAAGAGTTTAAAGTAGATTTCAGACTTCAATAAGTTTCCCTCAATGAAAGCGGGGATTTCTGCCTAGCAGTAGGTGTCAGGTGAAGGGACAGAGACGTCCTCTTTCTACCAGACTTGTCTCATTAATGTGAAAACTGGCAAGCCCACGGAGCGGTGCCGGTGCGCTAGCTTAAGGAAAGCGCCTTCGTTCCGCATCAATTGTACAATAAAATATATCTCGATTGGACTAAGGAAGAACAAAAAATCTTCGCTCGATGATTATTTAGTTTCTCCTGTTACCTTGTTTCAAAGCTAGCGCCCCTGCTCTTTCTATGAGTTGGCTACTCCGTTGTACGCTATCTTTCTCTTCACACCTGGCCACCCCGCTTCCTTTCTTCTTTTTTTCTTGCTACGGGATTAGCCTGTTTGGCGTGGTTTCTTACCTAAAAACACCATCCTTTCTTATTGGCGTTAGGGAAAAGTCGAATTTCTTTTTTAATCCCTGGGGAGTTTCACGCTCGAGACCAATCATCTATGTAAAATAGATGAGAGCGAGAAAGAAGGCTCGAGAGACCTGTCTGGAATCAATCAACAAAAGCTTCACTTCACCTGCACAAGCACACGGTACTATACTAATGGAAGCCCTACCTACCGAGGAACCACATGAAACGAAGAATAAAACTTCAAACTCGCTAGAATGCAATGTAAGGGTTACGACGGATGGGACCTTAATAAGGCAATTTCTAAGATAAGACGGACGACTCGGCTGCCTTCCCCGCTAAAAATCTTTCCCGACGGTCGCTCAAGCACTTTCACGCAACAAGAAAGCAAAGCGTATCGTATCTCGCGCCATCCGAATAGGTTTCAAAGCAAGCAGTACGGCGCAACAGAGGAGCCCATTCAGTATCGTCTTTGTTTGTGAATATTAATGCGTCCTGTCTTCATGTTGTATTATTCCCATTGACTGTGACCAAACTGCGTTCCGAGTGTCTTTGTAGAGAAGAGAGAAATCTTCCCCTAAGATAGTCAGGGATAAACCGCTCTACAGAACAGGGAACAGGAAGGAAAGTAAAAACCCCCGATAAGAAAAAGCAATCAGCCGCTGTCACCGACCGGGACTCAGATCGGATGGTGGAGTACTATTCTACCACAACGAGACAGGCATCATCGAATCGAAGGCCGAATAGAAAGCATTCCCCCCAGTTAAGAGTGCTTCTGCCCCGCCAACAGCTCTCCGGTCTCCCCAGGTGCTCATGTTACTTAACAAAAAAGCATGAAAATGATGACGTAGGGTGGAAACCCTTCGTGACTGCAATCGTACGTTTTCGTCTTAAGAGAAAGAACCTCTGAATCCGGTTTTGTCATTAGGATAGGAGGGAAATCGGCAGCTCGACGGAGAGCTTGCCCGGCCGCCATGGATGACTTGGGGAACCTTTATGTCGTCGTTCGCCTCTGAAATCCCGGGTTTTTGAAAACGAATTTATTGAATTTGGTCTAGCTATATTACAAGCTTCTGTTTTTACGAGCTAAATCTAATTATAGTAGACAACCTACTTTCTTAATAAAGAGAAGTTGGGGACATAGTAAACCTCCTACTATAAGAGCGATTCCCTGGGACCGGAAGGGGAAAGATTGAATCTTGAAAGACTGAGCCCCCGGCTAGCAAGATCGGGAGGGTTAGTGTCCTCTTAAGAAGGAATACCCAACTTCTGGGGTCAGCTTCGATCACGAGGAGAGAAGAGCGGACCATTGAAAGTCTCAATTCCTATCCGCCCAAGGTAGAGAGTTCGATTTCAAATCCAACGATTTATTGACCTACGAATCTGCTATTACGCAACTCAACCCTTCTCCGCAAACTCTTTCAGTTGTTGGATGCGCAAAACAACCTATTCCCCTTTACGACGACTCGGTGACCTTTGACACGTTACGCCTGGTTGCACGTAATCTTGACTTTCGCCTTTCACTCGTGCAGTTGGACTGACTAGTGACAACAAATTCAACCTTGAGACCGAGCCCTGCCTCTCACCTTTCGGTTCATTGCAAGGAAAGACTAAAAAGAAAAAAGGAAGCTTTCGGCGGACACAAGCCCTCGGGACTTGACACTTGGACACCGGGAAGCTTGCCCCAGGGTCCTTCGTTTGGAACTGCCCTTTTCCTTTCCAAAGTGGAATTCCTCCTTGCTTTCCCCTTTGACCTGTGCCAAACTCCACTTTTGCTGTTGCCAGGTGGAATGATTCATTCAACCTCGGTATCGGCAACCAAGACACCCTTCTCTGTCGAATGAATCTTCAAATCATCATCTTCAAACCACGACTCCGATCACGGTTTCCAGTTGACTTTATCTCAGGTGACAGGGGCAGGAGAACACTTCACAAAATGCGCTTTGACAGCGAGCGAGATCTTTGAAATTCAATCAGAACAGCACTGGGTGGGTAAGATATAGGATTCTTGTCTGAGTCGCGTGGATCACAAAATGGATCTATGATTTCAAGTCCACTCGTTGATTTCGAGAAAACCGAATCAATTGGCTTTCAGCGATGCCTCCAACTCGAGATTTTGATTCATAGAACTGGCCATCAAATGTATATTCATCCATCTATCAGCTGCGTCTTCTTTAGTGAATGAAAGAGGGACTCGTTTCATAGGTAGCAAGGATAGGAAGAAGGGGGAAGGCTGCTGTTGAGGTTTTTATTCCAACTAGCGAGGAAAGGCCTCGTTTTGGTCCTGTAGAATGAATGTGAAAAGCAGAATCCTCAGAATCGTATGATTCAGATACCTGACGAAATGAACAGATAAAAGATCGGGATAGCCGGGATGACCTATTTCAAGATCAGATGATCCACCTCTTTGTCCGCTTGGGAGGGCTAACTCGGATAGGTCAGATACGAGGGAAAGAGCCCATAAAAGAGAGATCGGATGCCCTTTCCGATGCAGTTCACGATGCGGAGCTGCCAACTAGCTAAGCTAGGTAGTTTGTTGTTAGAATATCTATCCTAGTAGGAAGATGGAAAGAATATACTATACACTATAGGAGAGTCAAAGAATAGGCCTGTTGGAACTATATCAAGATTAGAATGACAAGGAATATCCGTATCCGTATATAATAAGTTGGGCTCTATCCTTCCCGCCCACCTCAAACATATCTGGAGGGAAGAATCCGAGGGTAGCCTGATGATTAAGGGACAGGGACACTGTCAACAGGGTATGGTTCTTTTTTATCACCCCGGATGACGCACACTGCTTTAAATAAAGCGCAGTGAATAATGCGCCAGACCGCCTAACCAGTTGAACCGTTCTCTTATAGAACGGGTAAGCCGCAAAAGAATGTTCCTTGCTTCCAGCTATCCTCATGAGTCATTTTTGCTGTAATCTGTCTCTCGATAAGAAGCTTTCTTTTGATCCGGGTTAATCTCGTCTTCTTGAAGAATTACGGATTCCTAAACCTAGTAAGGGAAAGCGATTCTACTCCAATTGCATTCATCAGTTGGATGAGAGTGAGAATAGAAAGGAAGCCGGGAGGAAGAATGGAGTATAGCATTACCTCTAGAGTACAACCCTACTCCTGCGCCCCTCAATCCCATATCTACTACTTAGTCAAGCCCTTAACTACTTCTATATCTTAGAACAACCCTGCTCTCTGATCGACGTTTTATAGTCTTCATATCTATGGAAAGAGGAAGCTAGGAGAGGATTCTAAACAATTCTATCGAGCCGAACAACAAAAAGAGAAAGATAGAATACCTTTCTTAGCTAGCCTAGCGTGCTATAAACCTACAGGGAACAAGAGCCAGATCGAAGACATTCCTTTCATTCTTTTATACCCCTCTCTTCTTAGTTGCTCCTCTTTCTAGGGATCTAATGGTCGTAGACCACCTTCTTGTGACTATGTTGAAGAATTCTTTCCCCCCTTTGAGTTCTCGAGTGAAAGGGTCCAAGCCATAGGAAAATATCCAGTTTCTCTCGCAACATATGACGTTTATCCTGAAGCAGCATTTCTCGAAGTAGCATTCCGGATGAAACCCTTGCTTGTTTATCCCGACGAGGGTTTATGAATCACTCAAACGAGCCTTTCTAGCCGCATCTGAATCGGCATCCCTATCCATATGTTTATGCGCAGGGGCATCCAAATCCGAATCTGTAGAATCTATTGGGGAATCCCCATCCGCACCCGAATTGGCTAAATCTAGTATAGTGGGTCTTGTTCCGATGCGGGAAAAAATCTTTTTAAAAGGCATCTCGGCGAAAGAGGACTGAGAACCATAAGGCGAGCGCCAAAACGCTAGCACAAACTGCTCCCACAGACACGCATGATAAGGGGGTGTGGGGACAACCAGGCCACCACTTTTACCAGATATGGGTCCGGACGACCCAAGAGCCCGCCACTAGAATCCAACCCTTAAGAGGCTAAGGTCCAAGGGGCTACCGCAGGAAGTAAGCTTCACCTGTAACCTTAAGGAATACAGAAAGTTACCCGGAATTCCTAGCAAGGACTTTGCCTGCTATTCATTCCTAAATCCCTTTCACCCAACACTAGCTAACTCGATGGGACGTCAACAGCGGGAATGCCAAAAGCAAGACCTGGACCTGGTTCACGCAGTCAAGCAGCAAAGACCTCTTTCTCTTCGGGAGCTTTCGTAACGGCTATAAAGAATGCTACGCACCTCGTGAAAGGCTATTGGGATCGATCCCTTCAACCCTCCTTGGCGTGGAAGGTCGCAAGAGAAAAGAAAACTATTCTTCGTCAGCAGCTTTTTCAACCTACCCGAGGTAAGGAAGTAAAGCAACCAATAGCCTTTTTACCTACTATGCCTTTCACCGGGTGAGCAAAAAGTAGTTACCTTTAGCCCGGTCTTCCTTATTAATTATTGATAAGGCACAGGGGAAGCATCATCCTTATAAGACTGTTGCTAAACAAAAGAAATTCTTTTTCACATTCAACCATGAGAGGGCAACTTGAGCAATCAAAGCTACGCCCTCTTCCACTGCTGACTATGAACAGTTGACAGCTAATGATTTCGACTTTACTAAGCCAGTTCGGTAAGTTAAGGTCCATGCTTGAAACGAAAAAAAAGAGGAAGGGGAAGGGGTCGCCCAAAGCTGTGGAGATAAGGTGGAAGATAAAAAAGCTATATTTAGAATAATAAAGAGAATGCATCATGGTGGAGCTACCTCCATCAGGATAAAGGGGATTCCCCCCTTTTCTGTAGGAAGATGGAGTGCACAACGCTTAGTAGATAATGGATCTACTTGTAACATCCAAATGTTAATGGGTTGTTATTTCTGGTCGAAAAGAATGATACCATTGATAACTTCCCTATTTGATTTGTTGCAGGGTGTTTGGACTGCTTCCTTCCTATTGATGCTAAATGGAGCATTGGTAAGGGTGATGTGTAAAAGGATATTGATAGGATGGTGTAAGAACGACATTTGCCGTCTTATCCTTGTCTTTATACACTAACATTTTACCACAATCTCCGATCCTTCATTGGAGAGATCCGTAGCCGGACCACTCTTCATAGACAGGATTCCTGGTTGGAACCCAGGCGCCCCCCTCCGAGACCGATTCGTTCGATCCGACAGGGTGAGCGA
>CAZNMO010000149.1:0-2983 GCA_964574195.1 uncultured Clostridiaceae bacterium
ATGCGAGAAGATTTAAATATAGCGGATAAATTTGTGGTTGGCCATGTAGGGCGCTTCCATTATGCGAAAAACCATATGTTCTTAATAGATGTATTTAATGAAATACAAAAAATTAATCCAAATGCGGTTTTACTTTTATTGGGTGATGGAGAAGAAAAAGAAAAAATTAAACAAAAAGTTAATAGTTTAAATTTAAAAAACAGTGTAATTTTTACAGGAAATATATTGAATGTTTCTGATTTTTTACAAGGAATGGATGTTTTTGTTTTCCCCTCTCATTATGAAGGATTGCCAGGATCAGTTATTGAAGCGCAAACAGCAGGCTTACCTTGCTTCATATCAGATACAATTACAGAGGAAGTTTGTATAACTAATTTGATACATTCTATATCATTAAAAGAACCTGTGGAGAAATGGGCAAATATTATTTTAGAAAACACAGTGAATTCTAGAAGAAATATGTATGGTGAGATTGAAAAGTCTGGGTTTGATGTAAGAAGTTTAGCTAGGGAACTTGAAGGGTTTTATCTTGAACAAAGTCAGGATATGGATTGAGCACTTTTTTAAATAATTTGTTACCTCATAGGTTGCGTTTCATTTTTAAATTACTATCCTCAAAAATCAATAGATGAGTTAGTCTAGATTTTCGACATTCATATTAGAATTAAATAAATGAAAAAACTTATAATAATGCATATTGACAATATCTAGAGTGCAAAAATATAAGGATTCAGTATTAAATATTTAAGGAAGTTTTTTATGAATAAAAAAAATATTGCACTTATTATTCCTCAAATGCGCCACGGAGGTGCAGAAAGATTCGTATCAAGATTATCTGGGTTATTAAAAGATAAATATAATGTCACAGTTATATTATTTGATGATAGGGATATGACTTATGATATTACGTGTAAGAAAATTTGTTTAAATGTCTATCCTCGGGAACATGCTAGTTTTTTTATTAGGGTTGTTAATTCTTTACAAAGAATATACAAACTTAAGTTTATTAAAAAGGAATTAAAGATAAATACAAGCATTAGTTTCGGTGATAGTGCTAATATTGTTAACGCATTATCAAAAGGAAAGGAAAAGGTTGTTTTATCAATTAGGGGATACCAAAGATTGGAGAATATGAAAAAAGGTTTTAATAAAATATTTAACAATTTTTTATTTGGTAGAAGTGATAAGATCATTTGTGTAAGTAAAGTAATGTTGGCTACATTTAATGAATATTTTCCTAAATATAAAAAAAAGGCAGCACTCTTATATAATCCGTATAATATTAATGAAATATTATCCTTGTCTGAAAAAAAAATAAATTTATATCAAGAAATGTTTGATAAAAATAAGGTGTTTATTTCTGTCGGTACATATAAAAAAGAAAAAGGATACTGGCATTTAATAAAAGCCTTTTATTTGCTGCGACAAAACTATGGTGATATTAAACTTTTTATAATCGGAAAAAATAGTGGTAACTATAAAGAAAGACTAAAGCAACTTGCTTGTGATTTAGGAATTGAGAATGATATTGTCCTTGAGGAATTTGACAGTAATCCTTTTAAATATATAAAAAGGTCCTTTCTATTTATTCTACCTTCAATTTCCGAAGGATTTCCTAATAGTTTGGTTGAAGCCATGGCATGTGGTATACCTGTAATTGCATCAGATTGTAAAACAGGTCCTAGAGAAATACTATCAGAGGGGGAATTCTTTTTAGTTTCAGATGAGGTTGACGAATGCGATTATGGTGTGTTAGTTTCTCCTTCTGAAAGTGTGCCACAATTTGATAGTACTGTTTTAGAAAAAAGTGATATAAATCTTTATAACGGAATGACTAAATTTATGAAATCAAAAGAATTGGCATCAGAATATGGTAAAAAGGCCAAAAAAAGGGCGGAATTTTTTTCTTATAAGGAATGTGAAAACGAGATAATAAATATTATTGAGAGCTTGAGGTAAGCAATGAAAATTATTTTTGTACATGCTACCCTGAATGCAGGGGGGGCTGAACGTACTATTGCAAATCTATCAAATTATTTTACTAAATGTGGACACGAAGTAATAATTGTAACTCTGCGTGATAGTAAACCTGCCTATAAGTTAGATAAAAAGATAAAGTATATTAAAAATAAAACATATATAAGTCAGAATATATTTGATGCTTTTAATAATAATTTTAAACAGATCAAAAGGCTAAAGAAAATAATTAGTGTAGAAAAGCCAGATAGGATTTTATGTTTATCTGTAACAGCATTATTTATTTCGATTTTTGCAAACGTTTTTAATAATTCAAAAATAATTTATAGTGAAAGAAGTAATCCCTATATCAGTATGAATGGGACTATTTGGAAATCAATAAAAAAACCCTTATCAATTTTTGCAAATGGTTGTATTTTTCAAACAGAAAGAGCAAAAAAATACTATCCAAAGCTGACACAAAAAAAGAGTATTGTAATAAAAAATCCAATAAATATAGAAGACTATAAGAACCTCCCCGCAACAAGCGAAAGAAAAAAGGTAATTGTATCAGTAGGAAGACTTATTAAAACAAAAGGTTTTGATGTATTAATTAAGTCCTTTAGTATGATTCATAAAGATTTTCAGGATTATAAATTGGTTATCTATGGAAGTGGGGGTGAGTTAAGTAATTTAGAAAAATTAGCACAAGAGTTAAATATAGAAAACAATGTAATATTTGCGGGATATATTAATGATGTTCCCTCTTCAATATATGATTCAGAATTATTTGTTTTGTCTTCTAGATTGGAGGGAATGCCAAATACTTTAATTGAGGCCATGGCATGTGGCTTACCAGTAATATCAACAGATTGTGAAATGGGTCCAAAAGAACTGATTATAAATAATGAAAATGGACTTTTAGTACCAGTTGATGACGAAAATGAATTAGCACGAGCAATAGTAAGGATTTTAAAAGATCCAGTTTTTTCTGAAATGTTAGGTCGTAATGCAAAAATTATTCAAA
>CAZNMO010000149.1:2993-11687 GCA_964574195.1 uncultured Clostridiaceae bacterium
AAGACAAATGAAATTAGTGTTATTGGAAATAAAATTCTAAATTTTATTGAAGGGATATAACATGAGCATAATAAAAAAGGTAATAAAAAAGATTGAGTTTATGAGAGCGAAAAATCCAAATCAAATTGCCTTACTCCATAAAAAATATGGAGTAAAAATGGGCGGAAATTGTCAAATTTTCGGTGGGGTTAGTTTTGGAAGTGAACCATATCTTATTTCACTGGGGAATAATGTTAAAATTACTGCGAATAATCAGTTTATCACTCATGATGGAGGTATAAATGTACTTAGGAATATGGATTTACTCCCAAATGCTGATAAATTTGGTCAAATAAAAGTTGGAAATAATGTGTTTATAGGGTTAAGATGTATAATTATGCCAGGTGTTACAATTGGAGATAATGTAGTAATTGGTGCTGGTTCTGTGGTAACAAAAGATATCCCATCAAATTCTGTAGCAGCGGGTGTTCCATGTAAAGTAATTAAACCTATAAGTGAGTATTATGATAGCCTAAAGGAAGTTGCAGACTATACAAAAAAAATGAACCCAAAAGAAAAGAAAGATTACTTAACACAAAAATATAACTTAGAAAATAATTAAATAGCCAGTTTTTTAAATCACTGTAGATCCATAATGTAGTGAGTTAACTTAAAATAAGTAAATATTGTTAAACGATTTATTACAGTTCAATCGGTCCGCTTTAGATATATTTATACTTAATCAGTTATATGTTAAACGAATCTTTTACGAAGAACAGGTAATTTGTTGTAAATGCATTAAAATTTACATTTTGATAAAAGTATATTTCATCGGCATTATTCCTTCTTCCCAATTAAGATTCACAGCCTTATTAAATTCACTTTGATAAAAAATTTTTTTCAATAAAGAGAAGATCGAAATCCCCTTTTATAAGTCTCGTACTTCCGATTTCTTTTCAAGGTGAAAATAGGGTTAATAGAACATCTAATTATTTTACAGAAGGAGAACACCTATGTGTGGAATCTGTGGTTTTGTCTCAAAAAATAGGATAGAAAAAGATATATTAATTAAAATGAATGACACAATGTATCATCGAGGCCCAAATGATAGCGGTGAAGAAATACACCAAACTACCGATAAATGGGTCGGACTTGCACAAAGGAGACTTTCAATTATAGATTTATCACCATTAGGTCATCAGCCCATGTATTCAAATGATAAAAGGGTGGGAATTGTTTTTAATGGCGAAATCTATAATTATAAGGAAATAAAAAAAGAGTTAAATGAATATAAATTTAAATCAACATCAGATACAGAAGTTATTATTGCTGCATATCAAAAATGGGGATTGAAATTTATAAATAAATTAAATGGTATGTTTGCAATTGCAATTTACGACTTTATTGAAGATGAATTAATTTTAGTAAGAGATAGAATAGGGGAAAAACCATTATACTATTATTATTCTAATGGAGACATTGCTTTTGGAAGTGAATTAAAACCAATAATGTTATACCCATTTTTCAAAAAAAATATTAATACTGAGATAATTGCGAAATATTTATTTCATGGTTATATTAATGCACCAGAAACGATATTTAAAGAAACTTATAAAATTGAGCCTGGTGAAATTCTAATTTTTAAAAATGGTGAGGTTAATAAGAAAAAATATTGGGATGCTATAGAGAAATTTTCCACTTTAAGAAAAGACCCAATATCCAGCTATAAAAAGGCTAAATCTGAACTGACAAGTTTAGTTGAAGACTCCGTAAATATAAGAATGAATTCTGACGTGCCACTTGGAACTTTTTTAAGTGGTGGAATAGATTCTACTCTCGTTACAGCTATTGCTCAAAATAATAGCCAATCACAATTAAAAACATTTTCAATAGGTTTTAAAGAAAAGGAATATAATGAAGCAGTATTTGCAAAGGATATTGCTCAGTATTTAGGGACAGAACATACAGAACTTTATATAGAAGATCATCAAATGAAATCTTTGGTTTATAGTATACCAGACTATTATGATGAACCCATGGCAGATTCATCACAGATACCTACTATGCTACTATCTGAACTTGCAAAATCAAAAGTTACTGTTGCGTTAAGTGGTGATGGTGGCGATGAACTTTTTTGTGGTTACGGAAGGTATGAAAAGGTGAGAATTGCTCAAAGGTATGAACCAATAGGGTTAATAATTAATAACTTATTAAAACTTCCAGTGATTAATCAGATTAAGATTCTCAATCAACTTCCGGTAAGAGTTCAAACATTAATATTAAACAGAGATAAGAGACAACAATCTCAATTTACTGATTTTGGTAATATTGAACTCTGCAAAAAGATGGTAATAAATCAACAAAATGAAATTAAGTATCCTATTGAGCATTTATTAGATACCAGTAATTGGATGCAAAGATTAATGTTGGTAGATTTACTAACGGTATTGCCGGAGGATTTATTACAAAAAGTGGACAAGGCGACAATGAAATATTCGTTGGAGGGGCGTGCTCCAATACTTGATTATAGAATAATTGAGTATTCCTTCAGATTACCTCATAAATTTAAGTATAATCAAGGTATTAAAAAGTATATACTAAAGGATATTTTGAATAATTATGTTCCAAAAGAATTGACAGACAGACCAAAAAAGGGGTTTTCTGTTCCAATTCAAAAATGGTTAAAAAATGATTTGATGAAAAAAATTAAGTTCTTCAGTATTCCAGCTAAATTGAATAGACAAGGTATTTTTAATCATGAAATCATTAATAACATGATTCTTGAACTAGAGAACACATCAGATAATAATAAAAGTAAGGTTACGAAGTATCTTTGGAGTTATTTTGTCTTTCAAATTTGGTACAACAAATATATTGAGGAGTTATGATGAAAAAATATCCGCTAAATACAAAATCCAAAATAAGATTAAAGCTTTTATTAAATATAAGCTTTATAAGTTTATTTATAATGGCCTTATTAATTAGAGATATTTTGGGTATTTCAATTTCAAAATTTTTCTTTATTGGCATAGCTAGTTTGGTTTTTATTTTTAATAATAAAAACCATATACTTGGATTTTTGTGCTTTATCATTCCTTTATCTACGGGAATATCTTATAAATATATTGTTCCAATTGGATTAGT
Organism: uncultured Clostridiaceae bacterium; assembly: GCA_964574195.1. Taxonomy (GTDB): domain Bacteria; phylum Bacillota; class Clostridia; order Lutisporales; family Lutisporaceae; genus BRH-c25. Next base: position 6,117 of record CAZNMO010000149.1, read on the forward strand.
TTTTTTAATATTAAAAAAGGGAAAAAAAATAAATATCAAATTATCTTCCTTATATTATGTCTCGATAATTTTTTCTTTTGAACTATTGTCATATTTTTATGGAAATTTTTCATTAATTGATTTTATAAGATTTGTACCTTTTATGGTTTTGATTTTACTGATAATGTCTGATAATAAGGAAGACTATGATCATGAACTAGTTCTAAAATTCTTTCTTTTAGGTTTTTTTATTATGACAATAGATATAATTGGTCAAACAATGCAGCATTATTCCATAAATCAAATCTTATCTCTGGGGGTTCGATTTGGGAACACTAAACAATTATTTGATTTAAATGTTGAAGGGCAACTAGTATCTTTAAATCCTAATTCACTAGGATTATTTGCTGCCCTATCTACTAGTATAGGATTACTCTTATATAACATTAAAAATAAAAAAATATATATTTTTATTGTTTCATATGGAATAGTTTTTGGTTTAATGTCCCAATCTCGGAGTTTTATTATTGTATTTGCTATTATACTATTTTTATACCTATCTACTACATCTTCTAGTATTAAAAAAACTGTTGGTTCAATGTCTTTATTAGTTCTTATTGTATTTGTGATTTATTTAATAGGAACAAAGGTAATACCAGAATACGGTATGAACTTTATAAAAAGGTTTACAGAGGTTGATGATTTATCAAATGGTCGAGACGATATAATGTCATATTATTATCATGCTTTTATATCTAGTGATTTAAGTAGAATGTTAGTTGGAGTGGGTATTCAAAAATATAATGTTAAATATAATAGTATAATGTCATTGCATAATGCACTTATGGAAATAGTTGTTATATGGGGTATAATTGGTTTTATGACTATATGTTTATTATTTCGAGATTTCTTTAAAAATGCCACAAGGGATTTCTATAAAAATAAAGGAAAGATCTATTTTATTCCAACAATAGCACTTTTAGTTGCAATACAATCTGGTCAAGGATTTTCAGTTTGGAGCAATATATTATTATTAATCATTTGCTACTCATCAATCAGATTGGGAGGAGAAAAATTGTCACACGACAATATATGATAATCAACTAAAGGATCTTCGATATAAAGTGAATAATTGCAGAATTTGCAGAGAGACGTAAACCAGTTTAGTTGTTTTTTAATATTTGATTTAAATTTAAATAAGGATGCTTAAAAATATATTAAGTTAATAACTCTTCTAACTATATAATTAAATTTATCACAAGCCAAACTCTCTCTATTTTAATAACGATACTCTTATGATAAATTTTCCATTTAGGGAATTAATGTCAATACAGAGAAGCAATTTGAATTATTTAAGAACAAGGTGGAAGGAAATTTATTATGGCAAAGGTCAGTATAATTATTCCTATATATAAGGTTGAAAAATATTTAAAACAATGTATAGACAGCATTTTAGCTCAGACTTATAAAGATTTTGAATTAATACTAGTTAATGATGGGTCACCTGACGGTTGTGGGAATATTTGTGAGGAATATAAGAAGTCAGATAATAGAATTACAGTTATACACAAGGAAAATGGTGGGTTGGTTTCAGCTTGTACTATTGGAATAATGCAATCAACAAGTGAGTTTATTTGTTTCGTTGATGGCGATGATTGGATAAGTGATAATTTTTTGGAGGTACTATTAAAAAATCAAAAAACAACCGATGCAGATATTGTATGTTGTCAAGCAATGAAGGAATATGAAAATTATAATATAAATTATAAGCTAACAACACTAAATAATGGTTTATATCAACTAGACCATTTAGTTGATAAGTTAATCAATGATGGGAATTTAGGAAGTAAAGTTATTTCAAACTCTAGATGCGGAAAATTATTAAAAACATCTATCGTAAAAAATAATTTATCCTTCTATAGAGAAGACATTGTGAATGGAGAAGATCAACAACTTATTGTTCCAGTTCTATTAGAATGTAAACGTGTATCAATTTTATCAGATTTTTATTCCTACCACTATAGGTATAATAATAATTCAATTACTGGGAGTTATGTAGAAAATTTTTGGTGTAAATTGATAATGCTTAATTCACATTTAAAAAATATTTTAAAAGATTATAATTATAACTTTACAATACAGCAAAATAATGAATTAATATCCTTTGCAATACTAAGCATACTAAATGAATATAAACACAAAGTAAAGTTTATTGATAGATACAGAGTTTTTAATAGAATATGTAATGATAAAGAACTCATTTTTGCAATAGATAATTCAAATATTAAAATTAATAGTATTCATAAAAAGATACTTTTTTCACTGATTAAATATAGATTCTCATTTTTGGTAACTTTATTTGAAGATATTTATCAATTTAGAAATAAAATAAAAAGGAAGATAAAGTAAAATGGGTAATATTCCAAAAATAATCCATTATTGTTGGTTTGGGAAAAAACCTTATAATGATTTGATGATTAAATGTATAGACAGCTGGAAACAGAAATTACCTGATTATGAAATCGTAGAATGGAATGAAAGAAATTTTGATATTAATTCTAACATATATGTAAAAGAAGCATACGAATCAAAAAAATTCGCTTTTGTTACAGATTATGTAAGGCTATATGCATTATATAACCATGGCGGTATCTATATGGATACTGATGTTGAAGTATTAAAAAATATAGATGAATTTTTAGGTCATACTTCATTTTCAGGTTTTGAAAATGAAGTAAGTATACCTACAGCTATAATGGGTAGTATAAAAAATGGTGAATGGGTAAAAATACTTTTAGAATATTATGATAATAAACACTTTATAAATGAAGATGGTAGTTTAGATACTACAACAAATGTAACTATAATTACAAAACTAACAAAAGAAAATTACAAGATTAGTTTAAATAATCAATATCAGGATATCCCTAGTATTTTAACTTTATATCCAAAGGATTATTTTTGTCCGAAAAGCTATAAAACAGGGAAAATATACTTAACTGAAAATACTTATACAATACACCACTTTAATGGCTCATGGCTTGAAGAAAAGTCAATTAATTCACGCAATACAAACTACAAAATAATTAAATTTTTAGGTGAAAATATTGGAAGTAAAGTAATCTGGGCAAAAAGAATCTATCAACAGGATGGTTTGTTAATGCTAATTAATAGACTACTAAAAAAAATAATATGAAGGCAAGTATGACTAAATTATCTCGCAAAAAGGCTGTTTTTAAAAACTTGATTGTAGGAATTGCTGGTCAACTGTTCAATCAAATATTAGGATTTATTTCAAGGACTGTTTTTATTCAACAATTAGGAGTAGTTTACCTTGGAATAAATGGTTTGTTCTCTAATATTTTCTCTATACTTTCACTTGTTGAGTTAGGTGTTGGTTCAGCTATTATTTTTAGCTTGTATAAACCGTTAGCGGAAAAAGATGAATCAAAGATTGAAGCTTTAATGAGCTTATATTCTAAAGCTTATAATATAATAGGAACTGTTATTTTAACATTAGGTATAACTTTAATACCTTTTCTAAAATATATTATTAAAGACCAACCGAATATACCACATTTTATTCTAATTTATTTTCTATATCTATTAAATACAGTGAGCAGTTATTTCTTTGCATATAAAAGGTCGCTCTTTAATGCAGATCAAAAAAATTACATTAATGTCATAAACAATAATGTATTTACTCTAATAACAAAAATTCTACAAATTATTATATTAATTTTCACAAAGAATTTCCTATTATATCTTTTAGTACAAATAATATGTACCTTTTTCTCAAATTTAGATATCACAATAAGAGCAAATATTAACTATCCTTATATTAAGAATAAAACTGGTGTGAAATTACCAGTTGAAGATTTGAAAAATATTAAGAAAAATATTGTTTCTTTATTTTTGCTAAGGATTGGTTCGGTAGTTGTAAGTGGAACGGATAATCTCCTTATTTCCTCATTTGTTGGTTTAAGGTGGGTAGGTATATATTCAAACTATGTAATGCTTATTTCAATTATTCAGGCATTTATTACACAAATTTTTAATTCTATTACAGCGAGCGTAGGTAATCTTGTTAATTCAGAAAGTAAGGAAAAGAGTATCGATATTTTCTACAAAATATTTTTTATAAATTTTATAATATATAGTTTTAGCTGTATCAGCTTATTTGTTTTACTAAATCCATTTATTAGACTTTGGATAGGTAAGGAATTTTTGTTACCAACTGGGGTAGTATTATTAATTGTATTTAATATTTACTTGATGGGTATTCGGAATGTTTTGTGGATTTTTAATAATACACTTGGATTTTTTTATTTCTTTAGATATATGCCCTTTATAGAGGCAACCATTAATTTAGGTGTATCAATTATTTTACTTAAAAGTCTAGGTATAGTTGGTGTATTTTTGGGCACCCTTACTTCAACAGTTACCACTTACATTTTTGCAGAACCATATATACTATATAAAAATTATTTTAAGGTTTCTTTAAGTACCTATTTTGTAAAATACTTTAATTATATGACAGTGTTAGTCGTAACAGGATATATTGTTTGGTATCTTACATCTTTAATAAATAATAGTAATTGGATAGGATTCTTTCTAAAAGCAATTATAACATGTATATTAATATGTTTGATTTTCTTAATAGTTTTTTATAGGACAAAAGAATTTAAGTATTTTATTTCCCTTATAAAAAACATAAGTAAAAATAAGCATTTGAATTAATTTAAAAAACAGGTAAATTTTAATATACCTGTACCTGTTTTTTATTTTTGATTTATAAGCGTAAAAGTGTATCCTGAAGAATTTCTTGTACCGAAGGGAGTGAATACACTAGATATTCATGCTTTGTAAGAGATGAGAGACGGCCCTCGAAATCGGTATTCGGGTACAGGCTTTAAACTGCCTTTGGGTGTTGCAATCAAAAATTGTGGTACTAAGCACAAATGGAAAAGGCTAATAAATTAGTCAGGTAAGTGCCATGATGTTACTTACGAGCTATAATGGCAAGAAACTGGCGGTGATAATTGTCCATAATCTGCCGATAAAAGTGACCAAGTAGAGGGGGAATCCTGTAAATGTTTTAGTTTCCCCCTTAGATGTTACATATCAAACTGATGTTAGCGAATTTGTAGAATATCTTTCTACACCATTAGAGACTCGTTAGCGGCATTTAGTTCGGCCTCTCATTAATAAACTTATACTTTAATTCTATAAATTTAATCATAAAATATATCAAAATTGCACCTGAAAAATCAATTATCAAATCATATAAACGTCCATCTCTTCCAAAGAAGAGTTGAAGAATTTCGGTTAAGAGTGCAAAAGTAAATGAAATCCCTAATGCTTGTTTATGGCTGTTTTTCCAATTAAAGAGAAGGAGGTCAAAAATCCCAAAGCCTATAAAGTGTCCTAATTTTACAATCACGAAATGATGATGGATTTTTGATATATCAAATAAATAAAAAAAAGATAAAAAGTTAGGAGAAGAAACCCATCTAAAGCCAACATTTTTAAACTGTAAAAGTGCTCTTAAATTGTCTGTCCACGTATCCATACCTAAAAATATTCCCCAGA
>CAZNMO010000150.1:0-11639 GCA_964574195.1 uncultured Clostridiaceae bacterium
TATAAATTCCTTGTCATATCACTATAAATTCCTTGCTTTTAACTACATTAAAGTATGATATAGTCGAAACTATGTTGAATATGAAAAATAGTGACATGAAAAACGAACTCGTAGTTAAAGATAATGCGTTAATCAATGCGAGCTATAACTTAGAATTAACAGAACAACGCCTTATTTTACTTGCAATTGTTAGTGCTCGGGAAAATGGGCAAGGTATTACCTCTGAAACAGTGATTCGCATCAATGCTCGAGACTATGCGCAGCGTTTTGGCATTACCAATGAAACTGCCTATGAAGCGCTTAAGAATGCGAATAACACCTTATTTGAACGAAAATTCTCATACCGAGAGTTCCGTCCAAATGAAAACAAGGAATTTATAGTTAAATCACGCTGGATCTCTAAAATTGCATATGCAGACAATCATGGTGTGATTGAACTTACCTTTGCTCCAGATGTTGTACCTCTGATCACGCGATTAGAAAAGCACTTCACTAGCTATCAGTTGAAGCAAGTTGCACAGCTTACCAGTAAGTATGCGATTCGACTTTATGAAATTTTGATTTCATGGCGTGAGGTTGGCAAGACTCCTGTTGTTACCATTGCGGATTTTCGCGAAAAGATTGGCTTGGATGACAGCGAATATCAACGCATGGATAACCTTAAGCGTATTGTCATTGAACCTGCCATTAAGCAAATTAATCTATACACTGACATTCAGGTTGAATATGAGCAGTTTAAAACTGGTCGAACGATTACAGGATTTCAGTTTAAATTTAAAGCTAAGCCGATTAAGGATGTGATTGATCCAGACAAAGATCAAGAGAACCCTGACCTATTCAATGGTTTGACTGAGAAACAGATTCGATTGTTTGCCAATAAGCTTGCCTATGATGATGAGTTCGCATCTAAGCATGCTGAAGTTGGGGAAAGTTATGGTGACCTAGAAATTAGGTTGATTACAAAATTAAAAGATATTGATTTTCAAATTAAATACATTGATGATTTAAAAAGAGTTGGGTTTAATATTAAATAAAATAGTATCTTATTTAACATATATACAACTATTAAACATTTTTAATAGTTAATTTTTAGTTTTTTTATAATTGTTTCAAACGGCTTTTAAAAATCTATAATTCATCTATAATGATTTTATAGAAAAATTATGGGGCTAAGTATGGCACTGATTATTACTGTGGCAAATCGTAAAGGTGGTGTGGGTAAAACCACGATTGCGACAAACATTGCTGTAGCTTTAATGAATAAAGGTAAAACACTTCTGGTAGATGCTGACGAGCAACGCTCTGCTTATAAGTGGAATGATTTTCGTGAAAGTAAATTGGACTCAATTGCAGTTCATGAAAACTTACTTGATATGCTAGAAAAGAAAGTCGAAGACTATGATTTCATATTGATTGATATTGCTGGGCGGGACTCGGAAGTTTTTCGTGAAGCATTATTGGTAACAGATAAGTTGGTTGTGCCGACTCAGGCAAGCTTATTGGATCTGGAAGTGATTCCGTATTTGGAAGACAAAATTCAAAAAGTCAAAACGGATAATCCAACACTCGAAGCATATATTGTCATCAACAAAGCGCCAACCAATCCGAAAAGTAGTGAGATTGAGCAAGCGAAAGCTTATCTTGCAGACTATCCTAATTTTAAACTTTTGCAAACTGTGATTAAGGATCGTAAGCAATTCCGTGACGCGATTGTGGAAGCGAAGTCTGTTTCTGAAATGAACAGTAGTAAAGCAAAAGACGAGTTTAATGAATTTTTGATTGAGGTACTTTGATTATGGCTGACTTGGATAGATTTAAACGTGCCCGAGAGAAAACGGCTTTTATTGAAGATGCAAACTCGGATGTAAAAGTTGTAGAGCCTAAGACCAAAAAAATCACGACTCGAAATAAGAGTGAAGTTGAATTAGAGCCAAACACTTTAAGTAATCGTGAGCGTTCACGTACCAAGCAAGGCCGTAACATTACTGTGCCACTCTTCCCTGAAGAGTTAAAAGCAATTGAAGTTGCTGTTTCAAAATTATCAGAGCTTGGTGATACTTCAATTAATGCTTTTATTCGTGAAACAATTTTAGCAAAATGTGAAAAAGTGATCGGAAAAGAAGAATATAAATCAATAGTTTCTGATAAATTTAATGTTGTAAAAAACAAATAATATACTTGTTTTTTATTTGTTTAAAACATGTACTTATTTATATTTAATAAGAATAAATAAAATTTAAATAAGTTGTTTAATACAACTATTAAACAACTTATTTGGTTTGTATGTTTCATGAATTCAATTGCTTATATTTCTGTTGAATATCTTTAATCAACAGGAAGTGGGAATTTAACTGTAGTGGTTTAATAAAGTTGGACACCAACTTGGGGTATTCACCAAAGAGGTGTTCTGTGAAACCAAGACGTACATTCACTCCAGAATTTAAACTCGAAGCAGTAAGCCTTGTACTTGATCAAGGTTATTCAATTTTGCAGGTCTGTCGTGCTTTAGATATGGGACAAACAGCATTGAGATGCTGGGTGGACAACTTTAATTTGAACGAACAGGTCAAGCCATAACAACACCTGCTTTAATGACGGAACAAAGGGGAATACAGCAACTTAAAGCTCGTATTCATCAACTCGAACAGGAGAAGATGATCCTAAAAAAGCTACAGCTCTCTTGATGTCAGACGAATTCAAACATATGCGTTGATCGATCAATTAAGAAAGCGGAGCCTTGTTAAATTACTGTGTCATGCCTTTGGTGTACTTCGTTCAAGTTATTATCATTACCATATGACATACAAAAGTTCGAACCCAGATCGCACCAAGCTTAAAGTGATAATTAAGAGTGTCTTTAAGTAAAGCTGTTGCTCTCTCGGTAGTCGAGGAATTCGATCTATGTTACTGAATCAAGGGATTAAGGTTGAGCGCTATTTGATACGTAAATTAATGCGTGAATCGGGTCTTGTTTCCAGATAGCATAGAAGCATAAATATCAAAGCAATATGGGTGACATCCCTCTTGTTTCAAATACGTTAACAGGCAATTTAAACTTGTTCAACCTAGCCATGTTTGGAGCAGTGATATTACATATATCTGGACAGGTAAAACGTGGGGTTGCCTTGTAGTAGTTCTTGATTTATATGCGCGTCGAGTCATTGGTTGGTCTATGTCAGCATAAGCAGATCAGTAGTTAGTGATTAAGGCATTGGGTGAAGCATGGCATCATCAGTGGAAAGCTGTTGGTGTCATCTTCCATTCTCTTGCGAAGCAATGCTTCTCAGGTAGCCAGTATAGAATCCATTTAGTTCGGCAGAGGTTGGTATTATGATATGCGACACAGTAGACCTGAAAAGGAAACTGTTGGGGCAATGCATCTATAGAATGGCTCTTTAGCAGCTTCAAGATAGAATGGATTCCTAAACTCGGGTGCCACTCAATTGAAGATGCAAGACTAGATGTTGGTCTGTATCTGATGGAATATTACAATCAGATACGACCATCATCAATTTAATGATGGCATCAGCCCTTGTGAGGCTGAAAAAAAACTTAAAACCGTGTCCAATATCTGTTGATCACTATAAAATAATTGAAGCTGCTGTTTTAGGGATTTGTGATCTTGGTTTTATTTAAATTAATATTTTATTGGTTAGAAGATTTCTTAATAATTTAAAAATAATAATATATTTAGATATTTAATTTCATAAAAACAAGTTGTTTACTTGTTTTTTATTTTTGTAATACATGTTCTTTAGTTTTACTTTAACTTCAAAAAAGTTGTATCTTATTGAAAATTAGAAAAGGAAAGATCTAATTTTTAAGAGTAAATAGCCAGAAATTGCACCAACGACCAGACCTAATAAAACAAGATAGAAGTAAGTTAAGCTAAAATGGAAACTTCGATCAAAAAGTAGATTAAAAAGAAAAATGCATATTCCAGATAACCCACCTAATATTGTACTTACGAATAGAATATATCGAGTTTTCTTCATTCTTGGTAAAACAGACAGGTTCATCATTAAACTATAAATGATAGATTGAATCCCAGAAAAAAATACAGATCCCAATAAAAGCAACGAGAAAGTTCTTACATAGAGACCGCTATCAAAATGAATTGAAAAATTATTGGGATGTTTTAGAAGAATCGAAATAAGAAAAACAAATGATAATAAGAGCGCTGAAATAACTAATGGAATCAAAAAACCAATCACAATACAAAAGAAATTTTTAACTAATTTCATTAACTTCACCATTATAGAACTTTTTTATTTAAGAGTTTCAATAAGCTAATTTTTTCATTCTGATAATAGATGTCTTCAATCAGCATACATTTCGACTTTGAGTTGATTTTAAAAATTAACAATTCTGGAGTGTGGTTGTACTCAAGTTGTATTTTCACCTGTGTGTTGGTGCTTTGTATGATCGTGTATTTGTTCTGGTCTGGTGAGTCTTGTGCACCAGTTGAGATATCGAAATCAATATTGCAGAGTCCCTGTACTTTTTCTGCACATTTTTCATCTTTGATGATTAGGTCAGATAACTTCTTGGAGAAGAATTTATTGAGTAGAGCAGGGTTGCTGCCTTTGAAGAGTTTTGTCAGCGGCATCATGTGAAAAACTTGAGTCATGATGAAATTGCACAGCTTGAATATGAACGGATGAAATGGCGCTTTGGATTGCCTGGAATTAATGAATAAAACAAATGTAAATGATCAGGGAGATCTTGCATGCAAATTGATATTAAAACGTCGAATGTAAAACCCATTCGGAATACCTATAAATATGTTGAGAAGCGTTTTGGCGATAAAGTCGCATCGCGTTATCAGGAAGCCAGTTACGATATCCGAAGCATACAACACGAATGATTAGAGTATTTGTATTGATCATTTATTCCAGAAAAGATGGTCAATTTGGCGCACGCAGCAGCTAATTTTTATAAAGCGCACTGATATTAAGCAAAAATAGTATTACTTAAAGCAAAAACAGTATTACTAAATTGGCATGCCCTTTGCATTTACTCAAATAAGAAAAAGTGATCTAGGGTTCCGATACAGCAGCGTATGACTGGACCGAGAGTTCACGGTTCCTAGCGAACTACACGGAGGGATAAAAGCCCGGGAGGAAGTCAAAACTATCCGACAGGAGTGGCTATGAACACTGCAAATCATCACAATAATCAAGAAATTTGGTCAGAACTTCTGCCAGGTGGGCATCATTGGTCTGGTCGTATCCAAAAAGGCACGATCTTGCAGTTTCAATCACTTGCTGCGCATGCCAATGTGTCCTTATTTTGTGTCAATGCTGCCGATAAACTTGAACGCTTCAATATGCCAGACAGTTTAAAAGGGCAACATACCGCTTACTTAACAGCTTCACATGTCTTGTATTCAGATTTGGGCCGCGTGATGGCTTCAATCGTTCATGATGATCATGTATGGAACGATGTAATTTGTGGCCCAAGCCGACCTGAACAAATTGCGCAAAAATTCGGGACTCGCACGTTCCAAGATGCGCGCAATGACATGTACCAAAATGGCTTGGACAGCTTACTGGTCGAAATGAGTAAGTATTCTTTAGGACAAGCCGATTTAAGTGCAACGCTAAACCTATTCTCAAAAGTGACTCCGAATGATGAAGGGAAACTGTCTTATGTCGAGTCTGACAATACCAATCAAATCATTGAAATCCGTTTTGAAATGGACTGTTTAGTTTTCCTTTCTGCCGCACCACATGCTTTGGATGGTGCAGAAAGCTATCAACCTGCCGATGTGCAAATGAAATTGTTTAAAGCGTTGCCTTTAAATGAAACCGACATTTGCCGAGATTCATGCCCACAAAACCAACGTGCATTTGCAAATAATGCCCGTTATTACGCACTTGAAAATACATACTAAATTGGCAGGGGATACCGAAATGACAAGTTTACAATCGTTTGAAAAATCAGTACTCAATGAAGTTTGCCCTGCTGGCGAAGCATGGATGTGTGAAGTTAAAAAAGGGCAATATTTCCGAATTATTGACCTTGAAGGCAACCAAGCCGTTGATACCTTATTTATTAGCACAGCAGATCCAAACGAACGCTACAGTGCAACAGATACTTTAGCCATCAACCAGCATATTTACCTTGAAAAAGGCACCACTTTATACAGTAATTTGGGTCGCCCGTTGGCGGTGATTCACGATGATAATTGTGGTCGCCATGACACCTTAGGCGGGGCGTGTTCGTGTGAAAGTAATACGGTTCGTTATGCACACGATAAATACCCGATGCACAGTTGCCGCAATAACTTTATGTATGCGTTGGCGAAACATCCGATAGCACACAAATATGCGCTGAATGTGCGTCATATTGGCCCGAATATCAATTTCTTTATGAATGTGCCTGTCACCGCAGACGGTCAGCTTAAATTTGATGATGGTATTTCTGCACCGGGGAAATACGTTGAAATTCAGGCAGAAATGGACTTAATCGTGCTGATTTCCAATTGCCCACAGTTAAATAACCCTTGTAATGCCTATAACCCAACCAAAATTCAACTGGTTGTGCGTGAAGCAGAAGAGGTGTAGTCATGTTTAAAAAAGTCCTGATCGCCAACCGCGGTGCTATCGCCTGTCGTGTCATTCGTACCCTGAAAAAACTTGGCATCGCTTCCGTCGCTGTTTACTCAGAAGCAGACCGAGATTCGCTGCATGTAACTTTGGCAGATGAAGCCTTTTGTATCGGTGCTGCACCTGCACAGCAAAGTTATTTAAATATTGAAAAAATTATTGAAGTCGCCCAGCAAACTGGGGCTGAAGCCATTCACCCTGGCTATGGTTTTTTGTCGGAAAATGCTGAGTTTTGTGACCTGTGTGAAAACCAAGGTATTGCCTTTATTGGGCCGAACTCCAGCCAAATGAAAGATTTTGGTTTAAAACATACCGCACGTGAGCTAGCGATCAAAAGCCAAGTGCCGCTATTACCAGGAAGTTCATTACTGGCCGATCAAGCCGAAGCACTCACCGAAGCAGCACGAATTGGTTATCCCGTCATGCTGAAAAGTACCGCAGGTGGTGGCGGAATTGGGATGCGTTTGGTCTGGAATGAAACCGAACTCAAAGATGCCTATCAAACCGTGTCCTATTTGGCGCAAGCCAACTTTAAAGATGCAGGCTTGTATCTGGAAAAATTTGTCCAGCATGCCCGTCATATTGAAGTGCAAATTTTTGGCGATGGTCAGGGTCAGGTTTTAGCATTGGGCGAGCGTGATTGTTCGGTGCAGCGTCGTAACCAAAAGGTAATTGAGGAAACCCCTGCACCGCATTTGAATGATGAGCAACGTGCCTACATTCAAAAAGTGGCGATTCAACTGATGCAATCGGTGAATTACCGCTCTGCGGGAACAGTTGAATTTGTCATGGACACCGAAACCCAAGAATTTTATTTCTTGGAAGTGAATACCCGTCTGCAAGTGGAACATGGGGTCACTGAGCAAGTCTTTGGTGTTGATTTAGTTGAATGGATGGTGACACTGGCGAGTGGCGACTGGACAGCTCCGACTGAGGAATTGGCACCGAAAGGTCACTCGATTCAGGTGCGTTTATACGCAGAAGACCCGATCAAGCAATTTCAACCGAGTGCAGGCTTACTCACTTATGTCAAATTTGACGAGCAGGCACGAGTCGAAACTTGGGTCGAAACAGGCTCCAATGTCTCGTCTTTTTATGACCCGATGATTGCCAAAATCATCGTAACGGCTAATACGCGTGACGACGCCATTCAAGCCATGAGTTCAAGTCTGGAAAAGACAAAAGTTGCAGGCATTGAAACCAATCTTGAGTATTTACAAAACATTATTGCCTGCGATGTGTTTCATGAAGGCACACAGACCACACGTTTTTTAAATACCTTTGAATGGAAAACCCAAAAAATCGAAGTGCTGCAAGCAGGCATCCAAACTTCAGTGCAGGATGTTACAGGACGCTTGGGTTACTGGGATGTTGGTGTGCCGCCATCAGGTGCGATTGATCCTTTAAGTTTAACGGTTGCCAACCAACTTTTAGGCAATCCCAAAAATACCGCAGGGCTTGAATGTACCTTGCAAGGCCCAAGTTTAAAATTCCACTGTGACAGCCAAATCGTGATTACAGGTGGCGATATGCCATCCAAACTGGATGGCGAAGCCGTGCCGATGTGGCAAACCATCAATGTCAAAAAAGGTCAGGTGCTTAAATGCGGTTCGATCACCACAGGTTGCCGCAGTTATATCGGGATTAAAGGCGGTTTGGATGTGCCTGAATATTTAGGCTCACAAGCGACCTTTACATTGGGGCAATTTGGCGGACATGCAGGGCGTAATTTGTTGATTGGCGATATGTTGCCGATCACTGAATATTCGACCCAAAACACCACTACACTGCCGCAAGCACAAATTCCTGCATTTTCTCATACATGGGAAATTGCGGTGATGTATGGTCCACATGGCGCACCTGATTTCTTTACCAAACAGGACATCGACACGTTCTTTGCCAACACGTTTGAAATTCACTATAACTCAAGCCGTACAGGTATTCGCCTGATTGGGCCAAAACCTGAATGGGCGCGTCAAGATGGTGGTGAAGCAGGGCTGCATCCTTCCAACATTCATGATAATGCCTATGCGATTGGGGCAATCGACTTTACAGGCGACATGCCGATTATCTTGGGGCCAGATGGGCCAAGTCTGGGCGGTTTCGTTTGCCCTGCGGTGGTGATTCACTCGGAACTTTGGAAAATTGGCCAGTTGAAAGCAGGCGATAAAGTCAAATTTATTCCTGTCAGCTATGCCCAAGCCAAAGCGCTCGATCAGCAATATCATCAAAGTGTAGTGGCTGATGATGTCACAGGAATTGATTTTAGCCCTGAGTTTAACGCTGAAACAGAGACTTTAAACGATGCTGTTTTAGCCACGCTTGCAGGACAGGGTGATTTGCCGAGCGTGACGTATCGACCTGCGGGTAACAGTTATTTGTTGGTGGAATATGGTGAACTGGTTCTCGACCTGAACTTGCGTTTCCGTATCCATGCGCTGATGCAGTGGGTGAAAGATCAAAATATTCAGGGGATTATTGATTTAACACCGGGCATTCGTTCATTACAGATTCATTTTGATTCGATTGAACTCGATCAGATTGAACTACTGCATAAACTGCAACAAGCCGAAAATGAACTACCTGATATTCACAATATGCAAGTGCCATCGCGTACTGTGTACTTGCCTTTGGCTTGGGAAGATTCACAAACCAAACTGGCGACTGAGCGTTATACGCAAATTGTGCGTCCAGATGCACCTTGGTGCCCTGACAATGTCGAGTTTATTCGTCGTATCAATGGCTTGGCATCGAAACAAGCGGTTAAAGATGTGGTGTATAGCGCCAATTATCTAGTCATGGGCTTAGGCGATGTGTATTTGGGCGCACCTGTTGCGACACCACTCGACCCGCGTCAGCGTTTAGTCACCACCAAATATAACCCTGCACGGACTTGGACACCTGAAAATGCGGTCGGTATTGGTGGCGCATATATGTGTGTGTACGGCATGGAAGGGCCGGGGGGCTATCAGTTTGTGGGACGGACGACACAAATGTGGAGTCGCTACCGTAAAAATGTTGACTTTGAAGACGGTAAACCGTGGTTACTGCGCTTCTTTGACCAAGTGAAGTTTTATGAAGTGTCTGAAGCTGAACTGTTGCACATGCGCGAAGACTTTAAGGCAGGTCGTTTAAAACTTCGGATTGAAGATGGTGTTTTAAACCTCAAAGAATACAATGATTTCTTAGAGAAAAATGCTGAAACGATTCATGCGTTTAAAGACATGCAGCAAGCCAACTTCGAAGCTGAACGTCGTCGCTGGCATGAAGCAGGTTTGCAAGAGTATGTGTCTGAAAGTCTGGACGCGGTGGATGATGGTGAAGCCGTGACGATTCCTGAAGGGGGATGTTCGGTTGAATCGCATATGCCGGGGTCAATCTGGAAAATTGAATGTGCATTGGGTGATATTGTGGAGGAAGGCGCGACTCTTGCCGTGATTGAAGCCATGAAGATCGAGATACCAATTGTTGCACCTGAACGAATGAAGGTTGAGGCGATTACCATTGAAAAAGGGCAAACGGTGAAAACGGGGCAGGTTTTGTTTACGTTAGCGCCTGTGGCTTGATGAGAAAACAATTAAGAAAGACCGCTTAGGCGGTCTTTCTCGAAGATTGATTTAAATTAAAGCTATCTTCTATACGGTTAATAAAATCTAAAAATTCATTATTTCCCTCTGAATCTGTACAGATTTCAATAATTTCTTCAAAAGAAGTTGAATCCCATAACTTTTCAATCAAATTAGTTTTTTTAATAGCAATATAATCTATAAGTTTTGCATGCAATGCTATTTTTTGATCATCAAAATCATTTGGTGAAAAAACTACATTATTATTAGTTTTACGAAGTATGACATTTGGGTGAATATAATTTTCACATTCCCTTTTTTTTGTTAAATGAAAAATAATATCAGGATATTTTTTCTGTATTTCAATATTTTTTAAGTATTTATCACAATTTTTCCCATCATTATCTGAATCGAAAAAAACAGCCCATGGCTTTTTGAGTGATTCAATGAGTTGATAGTTTACCCAGTGTTTTAAGTTATCACTTCCACCACTTATTAATAATTGAATCTCATTGTTTGAAATATAATCTCTTTGGATGAGTCCATTGTTTGCAAATTGTGAAAAAATATGTTTTAGAAATACAACATCAGATACACCTTCTACAAATGTATAGCCGTGGCAATGAGAATCATTGATTGATCCAAAAGGATGTATACCTAAGTCATCACTAATATCTTTTAAGATTTTATTGTTTTTTGCATGTTCTATCTTATGCTGATTATTTTCATTTTTGATGATATATCTAAGACTAGAAATAGGCATTAACCCTGCTAAAGCTGGGGTGTGAGTTGTAACTAATATTTGAGTTTTGGGAAGGATAGCTAAATCTAATAAAGCTTTGATTAACATTTCTTGATAGCTTGGATGCTGAGATGTTTCTGGCTCTTCTATTGCATAAATGATTGAACGACCATTAGCTTCTTTAAATTTTTTTTCAGCTTCAGCTCTAAAAAAATTAAGTAAAATTAATCTTCTAACACCACTCCCTCGTTTATTAACAGGAATACCTTGTTCAGATGCAAGTGACATAGAAAATATAGAATCCCATTTGGGGTCTTTTGAGAAATCAGGAATCAAGTCTTTTGCTAAAGTTGGATCCATTTCAGCCAATTTATCTAAAGTTCTTTTAGCTACATCTTCAACTTTTAATTTTATATGTTCTTGAATTTCTTTTAATTGTGGTTGTATTTCTGAAAGTGCATTTTTAATTGCAAGTTTCATTGGGTCTTGTACTTCATTGTCTTGATCACTGCTATTTCGATCAGATTTAAATAATGCAAATAAAGGCATAAATGATTTTAAATTGTCCCAAACATTCTTAGCATCTTCTTTATTAAGAAGAATTTCTTTAGTTTGAAAATAAAGGGGCTCAGAAGAAAAAAGAAATTTCCTCAAAGAAGTATTTGAACGTTGGTCTTCTACTAAAGAAATATCTAAATTCCTAGATTTGACTAGAGTTTT
>CAZNMO010000151.1:0-11633 GCA_964574195.1 uncultured Clostridiaceae bacterium
TGTAATTGTTCCGAGGCCGTTATTGAATGAGTAGTTAGTTGGGTCGTTTGCTGAATCGATATCAAGTCTTTCATCGAATGTAAGCTTAACTGTATTCTTATCAACCCATGCTGTCTTTGTAACTGCCGGAGGCTTTATATCCTGGCCGTTAGATCTAGGTATGTTTCTATTGTTAACTGCTGTCATAACATTGCCAAATTCGTCAGCAACGTTTGCTATGGATATCTTGTAGGTTGTTTCATCATCCATAGTTGAAGTTGTGAGAACAACCAGCTTGCCGTTGTCAGAATCCGGATAAGCTGCTCTGAGTATCTTTGCGCTCAGTACCTGCAAGCCTTCATTGAATGTGTAGTTGTTTACATCTGTTGCTGTTGCAGCATCAAGTCTGTTAGCATCTGTAAACGGAACTTCTATCATGTTGTCGCCATAAACCTTTATGCTTCCAACCTTTGGAGCATTCTTGTCAACTGCTACGCCGTAGAAAGTCTTTGTAAGAGCCTTAGCGATAACATTCTTTGACGCAGAACCATCAGCGAGGTTATTGATTGTGATCGTGTACTTCTTGCTTGCTGTCATTGGCTCTGTATCGATCTCTACTAAATCAAGATATTCATAGTCGTCTAAACCGAAGTTAGCGCCGTCATCATCTTTAGCAGTGATCTTTGTGATTGTGAGACCATCGATTGACCAGTTAGCTATATCTTCTGCTGTAGCCTTATCAACACCATGTGCATCTGAGAACTTAACCCAGAGTCTCTGGTTGTTCTTTACGATTACATTGCCGCTGATTGTAACAGCTTTTGTATCTGCTACGCCTGTGAAGCTCTTTGAAACTGATTTCAAAGCAACCATATCAGCTGCTTTTACGTTAGTCATAGTCAGCTTGTATACCTTGTTGTTTGCAACACCTTCAGTTGTAAGCTTTACTGTCTTTCTGCTGTCATCCTGGTCTATCCAGAGCTCAGCAGCTTTTACTGTTGCGTTGTTGTTCAATGCATAGTTGGCAACATCTTCAACAGATGCTCTGTCCATAGCCTTCTTGAATACAACTTCAATAGTATTTGTGTCTATGCACTTAACTGTGTCAACTTCTGGAGCACCAGTGTTCTTTGCAATACCTGAGAAGTTAAGAGTTTTGTCTCCAACTGTCAGAGCATATGCAGTTCCACCAGTCTGTGCTGCTGTTGTAAGTTCAACCATTGTTGTTCCAACAGCTCTAGCTGCTGTAACTGCCAATTCAGTTGTGCTTCCCTTTACAATTATCTTGTAGTTAGCTGCGTTTTCTGCAAATGCAGCAGCAACGTCAGCGTCAAATGTAACTTCTACTTTGTCGTTAGCTGATGCTATAACAGCATCCAACTTAGCTTCTGTTGTAGCAACATCAGCATAGAGACCAGCTGCTATAGCTGCTGTCTTATCCATCTTGCCAGCTTCTACGAGAGTAGCTGCGAGAGTCTTGTTTCCGTCTTTCACATTGAGCTTGAGAGCTTCAACTGTAGCAATTGCAAGGTCATTAACTGTGTAGTTAGTAACTGCTGCTACCTTTGTGAGTCCTACGCTAGCTGCGAATGTGATAACTTCTGGCCATGTGAACTGTCCAACAACTTCAGGAGTTGTCTGCTTGTAACCGAGAGTTTCAAGCATTACTTTGTAATATTCCTGAGCTGTGAGCTTGTTGTTAGGATTGAAGTTCTTGCCATCGCCCTGCCAACCTAATGTTGCATCGGCTTTGAGGTAACCCATTATAGCTTTGCCGCCTGCCCAGTTAACATCCTTTGCATCAGCAAAGTTGTCTGTGCCTGTGAAAGCTAATGCTTCTGCCTCAAGACCCTTAAGTCTCAAGAACATGATTGCTGCCTGTAATCTTGTAGGAGCTGTTGCAGTATAAGCTGCATCAACTGAACCTGTTTCGCCCTTGAGCATTCCCAGGTTTGCACAAACCTGAGCGTCTGCGCCAAGTGTCTCTTCAGCAAATGCTACTGTAATTGTTGAGAATACCATAGCAAGTGCCAAGACCAATGCGAGTGTCTTCTTCATTTAACCAACCTCCTCGTTATGTAATAATTATTATAGCACCCGATAAAGGGACTGCTACCTATTTCACATTATAGCAACAGTTATATTTATAGTCAATGTGTGGGAATAAGCTGTAACAATAATGTAAAAATTGAAATATAAATCTGTCGCTATAAGGTTTAAATGGCAATTTCTCAGTTATATGCCAGATAGAACCTAGTAATATTATAGTCCCTCAGGCACTTAGTCTCAACATTTTTATTACATGGGGAATGTGGTAAATTATGGGAGGTTTACACCATATAAATATAGCTCCGGATAATTCCGGAGCATTCCGCTTACACCTCATCCGGTGCTGCGCACCACCTTCCCCTCAAGGGGAAGGCTAATTTACATCGTTCTGACTATCTACAATAAAACAGGTACGAAGCATTTGCTCTCCGTACCTGTTGAAGTTATTTCTTCCTATTATGATCCAGCGCCGCTTTCACGAAATCCCTGAAAAGGGGCTGCGGTCTCTGGGGCCTTGATTTGAATTCGGGGTGGAACTGGCAGCCCAGGAACCACGGATGATCCTTAAGCTCTACTATCTCGACCAGCCTCTCATCGGGGGATAATCCGCTTAGCAGCATACCGTGTGACAGTACCTGTTCCCTGTACTGGTTGTTGAATTCGTATCTGTGCCTATGCCTTTCGAATACCAGGTCCTCTCCATATGCAGCGTATGCCTTTGTATTCTCGGCTACCTTGCAGGGATATAGACCCAGCCTCATTGTACCGCCTTTTTCGTCTATATCCTCCTGCTCCGGCATAAGGTGGATCACTCCACAAGGAGTATCCTCGACCAGTTCTGTGCTATGGGCATCCTTCAGCCCCAAAACATTTCTGGCATATTCTATGACTGCCGCCTGCATTCCAAGGCAGATCCCAAAGTATGGTATCATGTTCTCCCTGGCATATCTGGCAACTAGTATCTTACCCTCTATACCCCTGTTTCCGAAGCCGCCCGGTACAAGTACACCGTCAACTCCATCCATGAATTTCCCAACATTGGATTCCAGGACCTCTTCAGAGTGTATCCACCTTATATCTATTTCGGAGTCATTTGCTATCCCCGCATGCCTGAGGGCTTCCGCCACAGACATGTATGCATCGTGCAGCTCTACATATTTACCTACGAGTGCTATAGTTACCTTGTTTTTCAGTGTCTTTATCCTATTGACCATCTCTGTCCACTCGGTAAGCTCAGCTTTTCCGCACTTTAGTCCCAGCTTCTTTATAACAAGTTCATCCAGGCCTTCCTTGTGCAGCAGCAGCGGTACCTCGTATAGGTTATCTGCATCCAGGTTCTGTACTACCGAGTCTCCATCCAGATTGCAGAACAGACCCATCTTGTCCCTCATCTCCTCGGATATCGGCTTCTCAGTCCTGCACACTATTATATCAGGCTGTATTCCTATGCTTCTGAGTTCCTTGACGCTGTGCTGTGTGGGCTTCGTCTTCAGCTCTCCTGCTTTTGAAAGGTATGGCACAAGTGTTACATGTATGAACAATACATTTTCACGGCCTGCCTCATACTTGACCTGCCTTATGGCTTCCAGGAAAGGCAGGCTTTCTATATCTCCTACTGTACCGCCTATTTCTGTTATTACCACATCAGGACCTGATTCCTTTGCCACCCTGTATATCCTTGATTTTATCTCATTAGTGATATGAGGTATAACTTGTACGGTTCCGCCCAGGTAATCACCCTTCCGCTCTTTGCTTATGACCGACCAATATATCTTTCCGGTCGTAACGTTGCTGTTTTTTGTCAGATTGGTGTCGGTGAATCTCTCATAATGTCCAAGATCCAAATCCGTTTCTGCTCCGTCATCTGTAACGAATACTTCACCATGCTGGTAAGGTGACATTGTTCCGGGGTCAAAGTTCAGGTATGGATCCATCTTCTGGAGGCTTACCTTTAATCCTCGGCTTTTGAGGAGCCTTCCCAAAGATGCCGCGGTTATACCCTTCCCCAGTGATGAGACAACACCTCCGGTAATGAAAATGTATTTTGTATTTGACAACTCTGTTTCCCTCCTTTGTTTATAAGATGTATAAATATAATATGGTTACGCGTTGCGCGTTTCGTGTTGCGCGTGGTTACGGTTTAGCAGCTCATAGTCGGTGGTATTATTCACTATTTAACTTGTATAATGATTTTATTAGTGCTCCAATCATACTAGAGGCTTTTTGAATCTTCTCTTCAAGCTCACCAGCCTCATCTGAACTAATATAACCAATATCCTTTGCTATGAGCAAATGGGTATTCAGTTCTGAGCATGAACCCTTTGATATATACAGGAACCTAATAACCTCCTTATTTGATTCTCTGTCATTGCCTTCGGCTATATTGCTGGCTATACTAACAGATGCACGTCTCATTTGATCTCTAAATGAGAAATCACTCTTTATTTTGCTTTCAGTAAGTCTATAAATATCTACAGCTATATCCTTTGCTATTTGCCAGACTTTTAGTTCTTTAAAATTTGTCCTGCTCATGTAAGTACCTCATTTTACATAAATTCCCTCATAATCTATATATTATACTTAAATACTGTACTAAAAATCAACAAAAAAATACAAGAAGGTCAACGTTTTAACCTTCTTGCTTGCTAAACACTTCTTCGAAGCCCCGCTTTAATCGCGTAACGCGCAACCCGTAACGACTTAGATGAGCTATTTCCCTACTGCCTTCTTTATTTCTTCCATAGCCCTTTCAAGCTGTGGATCATTTTTATCAAGCTTTTCCTCCAGCTTATTCTGTAGTGCCTTCAGGTCGTCAGCTTCGATAGAGGCGTCCTGAGGTAGCTTGTTGTCCTTCTGGAATGCCAGGACTGCAGTTTTTGTCATTTTTCCGAATATGCCGTCCTGTTTTTCTATGCTGTAGCCTATGGCATTGAGTCTCTGCTGCAGGCCCAGGACATCCAGCCCTATGATCCCGCTCTTAAGGCTCCTATTCCCTTTTATTACAGCGTAATCCGGCTTTACGGCAGTATCCGTTGCCTTAACCTCTATGTCCGGCGTAAGACCTATGCCGTCCAGGGAGAAGCCGCTCGGGGTAAGGTAATTGGCTATGGTAAGCTTGGCTCCACCTCCGCCCTCCATTCTCATGGTATGCTGCACGGTACCCTTGCCGTAGGTTTTCTCTCCTATGAGTACCCCTGTCTTACTATCCTTTATGGCTCCTGCCATTATCTCGGAAGCTGATGCGCTGCCGCCATTTATCAATACGGCTAGTCTGAAGGGGGCTTTGTCAAGCTGGGACTCGTAGGACTCAATGATTTCATTCTTTACCTGTATTTTTACTATGGGCCCCTTCGGTATAAGCAGCCTGCATACCTCTACCACTTGGTCCAGTAATCCGCCCGGATTCCCTCTCAGGTCTACCACTACTCCCTTTACCCCTGCATTGCTGAAGGTTCTTACAGCATCAGCGACATTCACGCTTGTGTTATCATTGAATTCTGTTATTTTGAGATAGCCTATATTACCATCCTTTATCTCGTACTTCACAGGATTGATCCTGACGATTTCCCTTACCAGCTCATAGTATACTATTCCTGCTGCTCCGTCCCGCCTTATACCTATCCTGACCTGGGTACCTTCTTCTCCTCTTATAAGTGAAGCTGCCTTATCGGCTGTATACCCGGAAATATCGACACCATCGACACTTACTATCTTGTCTCCGGTCCGGAGGCCTGCCTTGTGTGCCGGAGTACCTTCAATGGGGGCTACAACGGTTATGCCATCCTCGCGCTTCTCTATCTGTACCCCGATGCCAACTATCTCACCTGATAGATCTGTCATGAACGCATTGAATTCTTCTTCAGTAAAATATGTGCTGTGAGGGTCCAGGGTCTCCAGCATGCCTTTCAGGGCCCCGTTTATCAGATCTTCTTCCTTTATATCCTTGTAATACTCATCCTTTATCGTGTCCATCATCATCTGTATTTTTTGCAGGGCTTCTGATTGCGGTTCTTCTTCTGAGCCGGGAGCCCTGAAGGTGAAGCTGACATCTGCGGCTGCAGTTGTCGTTATAAGGGCAAATATTAGGAGCAGTGCCATGAATACTTTGAATTTTTTGTTGTTCATCAATTAACCCTCTCTCATGTTGAATTATTGGGGTTTACACCTCATCCGGCGCTATGCGCCACCTTCCCCTCTAGGGGAAGGCTAACGTCCGAAATTGATTATCTTTTCCCTGTATTCCTGTCTTATGTCGTACTGCAGGTATCTTATGAAGCGGTTTATCATTGCTGCGCTCTCTGCTCTTGTCATTATCTTCTCCGCTTCTATCTCGTTGTCGGAGTTCCCTTTTACTATTCCCATGCGATGTGCAATATTGATCGGCTTCTTCGCCCAGGATGGAATCTTGTCATCATCCTGGAAGGGTGTCCTTACACCGCTGTCGTCTGCGGATTGCTCCAAGCCCATTGCTCTTATGATGATTGTTGCTGCCTCTGCCTTTGTCAGATATTCATCAGGACTGAACCTATTCTTGCTCGTACCCTCCATTATCCCTGTCGCTGTAATTTTATTAATATACTCAGCATAAGGGTGGTTCTTTTCCACATCCATGAAAAGCTCTTCAGTTTTGCTGTTCTGCTGGTTATTGGCAGTCATGTCGGAGGCTTTTATCACAGCTTTTGCAAATTCGCCTCTGCTCATAAAGCTCAGGGGCCTGAAGTAATTGCTGTTGGCAACGCTGATGATATCCATCGAGGCCACCTTCCTTATATCCTCTCCTGCCCAATAGCTTGGCGAAATATCGTTTATTACCGGTACGGGAAGCCTGGTCTGGGTTGGAACTGTATTGACCTTGAGGCTGTCCTTCCCAATATTTCTTTTGCCGTTAGGCACTCCCGCGTTTAGCTGCGGTAGATCATACAGGTAGGATATGATGTTTTCCTTTCCTTCCTTTAATATATATCCACCCTTGAAGCTTATGTCTGCAGGATTGTTCAATATATACTGCAAGGTCTTCAGGTTCGTGCTGGATACTGCATATTCCGCGTTGCCATAAGCTTCCTTGTAGGCAGCATCATTGATTCCGCCCTTGTATCTGAAGGTTATTGTGTTTTTTATCATGGCGGTTTCTGTAGAGCTCCAGAAGTTATTGTAGCCGTACTGTTCCGAACTTATATCAACAACCACCTCACCCACACCGTCATTTTTTGAGTAGACTTTTCTGCCATTCCAGTTGGAAACCTGGTATTCTATTACTGTTTTATCATCATTGATGCCCGAACGGCTGAAAAGATAATCCGTCAACTCATATTTACTGGAGCCTACCTCTATTGTTTCTGTAAACTTCGGATCCACTGTGCTGCTATAGGTAGATTGTCCTCCAATCTCACTACTGCTTACAGTATTCATGAATATCACTTTCCTGTCAAGCTTGGCGCTCTTTGCCGTATTGGCCAGCTTATACTCCAGTGTGGTCTTGATGCCTTTTCCGTCAGCGCTTATCTTAACGGTGCCTTCCAGCAGCACCGGTTCTCCTGTGAGAAAAACAACCTCACTATATTTATACTCGTTCTTTTTGGGGGTTATGTCGCCCAATATACCAGGGTCGTAGCCCGGGGAGGCGAAAACTGCCATGCTTAGGATATGTAGCACTATTAGTGCGGCGGCCATCTTTTTCATATACACCTCTCCCTTACTCTACCAATATCAATAGGGCGAAGCCGTCCTTTGATACTATATAAAGATTATCCTGGGGATTGAGCTCTGTAAGTCCTATGTTCCTGCCATCCTTCATAATAAATGCCTTCTCTGTTGATACAGGGACATTTGCCATTACAGGCCTCCACTCTCCGTAAGCTGCGCTGAACTCCCTGGCCTCTCTCAGTATAAGCCTGTCATTTGCAATATCTGCCATATCCAGTACCCCTGCCGTCAGCCTTTCGGTGGACAGCGGAGGATCCGGATTGTAGGATTCCTTATCTTTCTTAAACAGGAATACTCCCTGAGCATTGCCGTTTTCATCAGCTACAGTATAGGCCAGTACGTGCTCGTGATATTTGCTGCTGCCCTTCAGGTTGGTATAATCACTATGGTATTCATCCTCTTCATGATAGTCATGCTTGCCTGCATTTGCGGTACTGTAGTTTGGCCACAGGTATCTGTACGGCTTGTATCTGCTTTCTGCAAATTTCTCCGAGGTTATGAATGCCTTTGCAAATATATGATCATAAACTGATGTTTCATCACTAAGAAGATATGTGCGGCTTCCGGTTCCCTGCCAGTCGTTGTTTATAAGGCTGTAGGAATTCTCTACTCCGTAATAGTCCTCACCTATTTCATTGATGTAGCCCTTTGTTATATTGTAATTGGAGAAAGCATTGAAGCTTCCGAAGCTTATTACCGGTGCCACATTTACTCCTGATGCAGACTTATTCTGGATAATGAAAGCATCTGATTCATCATCAAGGTATACTGTATCTAAAAGCCTTCCATCCTTTATGATGATCGAGCCGTCATTAAAGCCCAGCTGTCTGCCGTCGTTCAGGGACATTTGCTTTGTGGTCCACTTCACTCCTGAAATTTTCTTGTTCAGTGTGTCTTCATAGCCTTCTTTAAATACCGCCTTTACCAGTTCTTCCGAGCCGTAGTTTTTCTTTGAGGCAGCATATAAGGTTTTTCCTATGTTATCCTTGAGCATTGCACTGCTCACCTGATTCCCGTTCTTGTAAAGCTCTGCGCCGTCTGCCAGCTTGTACTTAATATAGTCACCTTTTTTGACCCAGCCGTAGAAGCCGTAAGAGTATACATTGGACAGGATCAACTCGCCTGTCTCAGTATTTACATCCTTGATGTCACCCTTGTATACCTTTTCAACCAGCAGTCCTTCACCTTGTATCTCAAGCTTTGTTATGTGCTTGTCGTTGGAGGTGTTCAAGTAGACCTTCACCCTGTCGCCCGGCCTCAATATCGATTGGGCAACTGCGCTTTTATTTTTCAATATCGGAGCTCCAGGCGCTACAGTGTATTTTTCTATCTTGCCTGCATCTCCGTCCTTGATTAGCGAAACCACTCCCGACGAAGAATCCTTTACCTGTGCTGTAAATACTATGTCCCTGTAATCCTCTTCATCCTGAACGTCAGTTATGATACTTACTTCATAAACCTTGCCGTTTAATAGCCTCACCACAGCATCCTGATCAAAGCCTATAGCTGCAACTCCCTGTCGGTCACCGTTTATATAAACCGCCGCATTATCAGCCAGCTCCAAATAGTCCTTATTTTCATACTGATCCGCTACTTTTATAATTCCTCCCAGAGGATCAGCATAAAGTATCCTAACCGCCTGCTCGCTGCCGCTTATCATCTCCGGCGGCACTTCAACCACAAGGGATTTCAACAGGTTATTTGCATATATTGCCTTGGCTGTGCTGCCCGGTTCGATCCTGCCTATATCGACTGTCTCCTGGCGGGCTTTTATGACCGAGTCAGGCATTACCTTCAGTAAATGAGTACTGTTGTTTTTATCCCTCATTTGGACCAGGTTCTGCTTGGGATCATACACCACGAAGGTCCCATCCAGTTCCTTCAGCTTTGCCGCATGTAAAAGCAGCACATTATTGTCCTTTGTCAGAGTATACTCCACTATGTCCCCTTCAGCAACAATACTCTCATTGCCCAGTTTGCCATCTTTTATGACAGGCACGGCCTCTTGTGCCGCCGTGTCGGAATCTCCTCTTTTTCGCACATTGATATTTATTGCCCCGGCATCGGAGGTCTCTATAACCAGGTTTGTTGTATATGTGTTTGTCGGAGCTGCAAAATCCTTTGCTATCGTCACCTCAGACACTTTACCGAAGCCCTTTTTATATCCAAGTGCGTCAAGAGATTGTTCTGATACTGCATTCATTACAGTGGCCATCTCACCTCTTGTTATAGTTCCCTTGGGAGAAAAGCTGCCTGATTTTCCTGTCATTATGTTTCTTTTCAATACTCCCTCAACATATGGGAGGTTTTCAGTCTTGATAGCGTTCCAATCCTTGAAATTATATACATTTTTTACTTCAGCACCTGTAACAGGCGGAAACTTCAGAGCCCTTGCTATCCACAGCGCTGTTTCCTCCCTTGTGGCAGGTGACCTGTATGCTTTCTGGAAGGTCCTCTCATCTGTCAACTGCTTTATTAATGCATCATACTGGCCTTTGGTCATTTTCCAATTTGTCTTCTTTGCCTTGTCTGCCTCGGCCTTTATTTGAGCCTTCTCTCCATCGGTCAGTGTTGAATACCTGTCGATCTCGGCCTGGTTTATTATACCGCTGCTTTTCGCAATCTCCATATGACCCATCAGGTATGCATTTACAGGGCTCAATGCCGGATTCGCAAGCTTTAATCTTTCCCCCTGCTTTACTGCTTCTTCCTGTTTACCAATAGCTCTTACCAAAGCTGCCAGCATATCCTGCTTTGTAGCAGCCTGGTTCGGCCTGTACGTGCTCGAGCCATATTCCCTTACAATTGAGTATACACTCATCTTCATTATATCCTCAGCGCCTGCATTTCCGCTTATGTCGACGAATGCCCCATTCTTAACCAGAGCTTGTCCCGAAGGCATTCCGGTATACACCGTGTCCTCACTGGAGACAGGGATAAGGATGGTACTTGCTGCTAGTACAAATGCTATTATATATGAAGTTATTCGCCTTGCCAGGTACATAAAAACACATCCTTTCCGCTTACTTTGTGAGTTTTCCTATCAGTACGTATTCTCCGGCTCTTAATGTATTGCCTTGGGCTTTTCCTGTAAGGTTTTGGGTGTTAATCATTTCAATACTTTTCGTTGTACTATTGTAATATGCGATATATACGCCACCGGGGTACAGTGCTTTTTTTGTTTCAGCATATTTCAGCATCATGGTTATGTCCCCGTTAAAGTTTTTGACCCTGCTGGTTTCATTCCTTATCTGCAGGCTTAGGTCGATGCCAAATGGGCTTGTAATACTCCTGTAGCCTCTGGGCAGCTTTATCTTTATTTCATCCCCTCTGGCTCCAAGGGATTTTTCTATGCTTACCTTTACTGCAGTATCTCCTTGCGCACTGCTTTCAACCCTTAATATCTCATCAACATGGAGATTGACCAGCTTCATATTGAGCTCCACATCCCTGTCGCTCATTTTTATCTTATTATCGGGATACTTGTCGATAAGCCTGTAGCTTATGCTGATTGCCCTTGAATCAGTAGTCAGATAAGCAGGCTTTTCAAAATCCACATTCAAATTGGTGCTATTCTTGATTGTATTCTCACCAATATAATAGGTAACATCCTTTCCTTTTATGATATATTGGTCACCCTGGCTAATGCCGCCTATAACATCGTTTCCGAATTGATAGCTGCCCACCTTCACCTCATCCAGGGTCTTTTTGTAGCTAGTACCTTCAGAAAGCCTGGATGCCCCGAACAGATTGACTGATTTCAGCTTGACGCTGTACCAGGTTGAAGGAGTCAGTCCGTCAATAAAGTATCTATATCTGTTGCTGGCTATCTCTGTGGGTACGATGCTTCCAAGGTATTGATAGCCGATATCCGATCTCTTGCCGTCATTGCTTATATCAAT
>CAZNMO010000152.1:0-11503 GCA_964574195.1 uncultured Clostridiaceae bacterium
ATATATGAAGGAGTGAATGGAGTGATCCAGGATAAGGATAGGAAGAGAGAAGTCATAGTTAAGAGAGTCGCGCAGGAGCTGAAGGATGGAGACCTGGTAAACCTTGGAATAGGGATGCCTACACTGGTTGCAAATTATATCCCCGAGGGAATTGATATACTGCTTCATTCTGAAAACGGTTTTATAGGTCTGGGACCGACCCCTGACGAAAACAATATAGATCCTGATATAGTCAATGCGGGGGGATTACCGGCAAGTGTAGTACCCGGAGGTGCATTCTTTGACAGCGCCATGTCCTTTACTATCATCAGGGGAGGACACCTGGATATTACTGTACTGGGAGCACTGCAGGTGGATCAGGAGGGCAACCTTGCAAATTGGATGATCCCCGGCAAAATGGTACCGGGAATGGGCGGAGCCATGGACCTGGTAGCAGGAGCAAAGCAGGTTATCATTGCAATGGAGCATACGGCAAAGGGAGCACACAAAATATTGAAAAAATGCAACCTACCATTGACTGCAAAGGGAGAGGTCGATTTGATCGTGACTGATATGGCTGTTATAAAGGTTACTCCCGATGGATTGCTGTTGACAGAGCTTGCACCTGAGACTACTGTGGAAGAGGTTGTTGCGGCTACTGAGGCAGAACTCAGGATATCTGATGATCTCAAGGTAATGAACGTATAATTAAGAAAAATTCATGTTTCAAAAGACGGTAAATTGTTTACCGTCTTTTTTCATTGGTGTAAAGCATTTCAAAACTGAATATAAATCCTCTCATGAGGCAATAATCATAGAAGAAGCCAAAGGGAGGAATCAACATGAAAAAATTGATTTTGCTGCTGCTCATCTTTGTATTGCTTACCGCCGGAAGCTTTGATGCCGCACAATATCCCACTGGTGCTCTGACTGAAGAGGAGGCATTGGTCAAGGCCTTTGAAATCACCGGCGCGGGGGTTCTGGAAAGCACTATAAGCTGTTGGACCAAGCTGAATGACAGGTTTATCTCAAAGGAACAGCTAGAGACAGAAATGGGCCGGGTAGTAGACTTTGTTAAGCTTGATAATACCTCGATCGTCAAAAATGTTGAAAATGATGATACGCTTAACAAGCTTGTATTATATGGAACAAAGGGCAACAAGGCGTATAACCTGGCTATAGAGTCGGTAAAACAGGGAGAAGCCGGAGAGACATACATGGTTTTTGATGTTTTCCTGGACAAAGACTATGGGGAATTGGCCTCGGTAAGGCAGGAAATCATTGATGCACTGCAGCTGGAGAAAGAAGCTATAAATTTCAGCAGCTGTATAGTCGGTACCTATAAGGGTGAGCTTTCCAAAAAAGAATCAGACAGGAAATCAGAGCTTGCGCTGCAGTCGATAGATGCGAGAAGGGTCGAAGGCATAGAGGATGACACGATGAAGAGCATTTCTGCATTCAGCAGCAATGTAGGAGGCTATGTGATGTCGGAACACAACAGGGTGAATGTACAACTGGCTATGCGCTACAGCACATATGATGACAAGACCTACATCTGGATAGGTACACCGTTGATTCCGATGGGTTATTAGGGGGGGTGGCTTCATTATAAGATGTAATAGTGGGAGGAAGTATTTTGGCAAAATTGATCATTGAAGACAGGTGCGTATTGAGAGGCGAAGTAAAGGTGCACAGTGCAAAAAACGCCATATTGCCTGTAATCGCAGCATCGTTGCTTACACCTGAGACCTGTGTGCTGGAAGAAGTACCTTACCTTGATGATGTCGATATAATGGAAGAAGTAGTAAGATCCATAGGCACTGAAATAGAAAGGTATAATGGCTGCCTGTCAATTAAAGCGGAGAAAATAAGCAGTTACGAGGCTACATATGAGCTGATACGCAAGATGCGGGCGTCCTTTCTGATCATGGGGCCTATGCTAGCCAGGATCGGGAAGGTCAAGATCTCACTACCAGGAGGCTGTGCAATAGGTACCAGGCCTATTGATCTTCACCTTAAGGGTTTTTCACTTATGGGAGCGAGCATTACTCTGGGACATGGCTATATAGAGGCATACGCTGAAAAGCTCAAGGGGGAGACCATATATCTTGACTTTCCAAGTGTAGGAGCCACAGAAAATCTTATGATGGCAGGCTGCCTTGCAGAGGGTATAACAGTGATAGAAAATGCTGCAGAAGAGCCTGAAATAGTAGACCTGGCAAGCTATCTCAGCAAGATGGGAGCAGTAATAAAAGGTGCGGGCACAGATACTGTCAGGATAGAAGGAGTCAGGGAACTGAAAGGCACAACTCATACTGCAATTGCCGACAGGATAGAAGCGGGTACCTTTATGGTAGCAGCAGCAGCTACAGGTGGAGATGTAATTGTTGAAGGAGTGGTTCCTGAGCACCTGAAGCCTGTGACCGCAAAGCTTAAGGAAATGGGAGCCGAGGTACAGGAGTTTGAGAAGGCTATAAGGGTAAAGGCGACAGAACGTTTGAACTCAGTAGATATAAAGACGATGCCTTATCCGGGCTTCCCCACCGACATGCAGTCACAGATGATGACAGCAATGTGCCTGGCCAAGGGAACCAGTATAGCGACCGAGACTGTTTTCGAAAACAGGTTCATGCATATAAATGAACTGAAGCTGATGGGCGCACAGATCAAGGTCGACGGAAGAAGTGCGATAATAGAAGGCTGCGATAGGCTGAGCGGTGCCAGGGTCAAAGCGACAGACCTCAGAGCAGGTGCAGCCCTCACCATAGCAGGGCTTTGTGCGGAGGGCAGGACGGAAATATCTGATGTATACCATATAGACAGGGGGTATATAAGGATAGAGGAAAAACTGAAAAAGCTTGGTGCGGATATAAAACGAGTAGAGGAATGATACATCCCGGTGCTGTGCACCGGGTTTTTTATTGTATAGGAAAGTATAACTTTCCTATACAATAAAAACATTTATTTAAATGCCGTGCCAGAATTTTCGCCTACGTCGAAAAAGGCACATGGCAGGCAAATGCGGCAAAGCCGCCTTTGTCCTTTGAAAAATATCATACATATAAATCACTTTCATTAAATAGTAATTATATAGAACCCAAATTAGATAATTAGTGTAAGCGGAATAGGATGACGGGAAGGGGTGACGGCCTTTGAGGAAGTTGGCTGCGGCTATTGCAGTATTGATGTTGCTTCTATTTGTTATTCCGCTGGCTTTGTTGAAAGACAGCAAGCTGGAATTGAAAAAGGATACGAAGCCAGGCAATGATATCTCAATAAAAGTGTACATGTGCGATATAGACAAGGTGGTAACAATGAATCTGGAGGATTATATATTAGGTGTCGTAGCGGGAGAGATGCCTGCGGCTTTCCATTTGGAGGCACTGAAGGCACAAGCGCTGGCTGCAAGGACCTATACGATGCTGCGCATGGAACAGTTTGGGGGAAATGGCTGCAGTAATCATCCCGGAGCAGAGATCTGTACCGACCCTGCCCATTGTCAGGCATATAGAAATCCCGCCACTTTAAAAAAGGACCTGGAAAAATTGAAGGAAGCTGTATACGGGACCTCAGGAGAGGTAATAGTATATGACAACAAGCTCATAGATGCAGTATTCCATTCCACAAGCGGAGGCAAGACTGAGAATTCCGAGGAGATATGGTCCAGCAGAGTGCCCTACCTGAGAAGTGTTTCCAGTCAGTATGAAGAGCATTCCCCCAAATACATAGCCCAGCAGGAAATAGGGATCGATGCGTTCATCGAATGTATTAAAAAGCTTGATCCGGAGGTAACCATCAGTAAAAAAAATATAGGCAGCCAGATCAAGGTATTGGAGAGAAGCGAAGGGGGAAGAATAACCAAATTGAAAATAGGTGACAAAACCTTCAGCGGCTCAGAGGTAAGGACCGCTTTGGGTTTGAATTCTGCAAACTTTAACTTCTCTGTAACCGGTAAATCCATCATGTTTACTGTAGCCGGCAATGGCCATGGGATCGGTATGAGTCAGTATGGGGCCGACGGTATGGCGAAAAACGGTTCCGGCTACAGGGATATAGTAATGCATTATTACCAGGGGGTAGACATTGTAGATATATCCGATATGGTCGGTTACAGCAACATACCTTAATACAAAAAATAATGACTTCCGCTGTATTATTTTTAAAACTAATGGAAATAATACAAGCGGAGGTGTAAATTATGAAATTTAACAAGGAATTCAAGAATAGGTATATATATTTTCTTATCTTGCTGATAGCTGTATTGCTGACTGCCGGTGGGCTGCTGCAGTACAGGGATTATCTTGAAGATAAGCGGGCACAACTGGAATTCGAGAAGAGTCTGGACGAATTCACAGATGAGGCCGATACCGGTGATACGGCAATGATAATAGAGGATGAGTCGGAAGGCGGAACAAAAGCTGAAAACCCAGAAACAACAGACGCAACAGAGGTCTCAAAAAGCAGCTCGGTTAAGATAACAAATCCAGAGCAGGATAACAAGACGACCCCCAAACAGGAAGAAGGCAAGAAGGATAGTACAGATAAGGCGATTTCTGCGATAAAAATGGAGGAACCAAAGATGGAGACAATGGTGGTTCCTGTATTTGGGACTGCATATACCGAGTTTTCGGAAGATGCACTCATATATTCAAAAACACTTGACCAGTGGAGTACACATGCGGGAATGGATATAAAGTCGGAAGAGGGAAGTCCTGTAAGAGCAGCAATGGATGGAGTTATAGAGAACCTGATAAATGATCCCCAGCTCGGCTTGACTATAGTCATAAATCATGGAAGTGATGTCTATACAAGGTATAGTAATCTTTCTACCCTCGATCTGATTACTATGAATCAGAAGGTGAAAAAGGGTGATGTAATAAGCGGCGTTGGGAAAACAGCACTCTATGAAATTGCGGATGATCCGCATCTGCATTTTGAAGTAATAAAAGAAGGCAAAAATATCGATCCTAAAAAGTATTTGCCCAGACAGTCCTTGAAAAAATAGCGTCTTGCCACATTCAAAAAGCACCTGCCAATGGCAAATACAAGTGTTCTAATTGGCAAAAAAACTGCATATTAATGTAAAAAGACACCAATAAGGGGGTAGTAGTAATTGAAGGATTATATCGAAGAAAGAGCATTGGAAATTGCGAAATATATAATAAGCAGCAAGACAACAGTCAGGGATGCAGCAAAAATATTCGGGGTAAGTAAAAGTACAGTACATAAGGATGTCACCGAGAGACTTCCGAGAATAAATCCAAGTGTGGCACTTCAGGTAAAAGAGATAATGGACCAGAATAAAGCTGAGAGACATATTAGGGGCGGAAGAGCGACAAAGATGAAGTATCAGTCCATAAGCCTGTAGTGATGAAAGATCAGGCTCCGGCAGTTATTTATGTGCTGACTGGCATATTTAAATATAATTGCTGGAGCTTGTTATTTAGCACCATTTACTTTATAATCATAGTAGACAAGCATTCCTCATTTTTTGTCATTTGATAAGTTTATATGAAGGAATTTTGTATTTTATATAGAATATGTAATAGATTGTAATAGAAGTATTATGGAGGTATGGAAATGTTCGGAGGACAAGACATTGGCATCGATTTGGGGACGGCTAGCGTTTTGGTTTACATGAAAGGAAAGGGCATTGTACTAAGAGAACCCTCAGTCGTTGCAATTGACAGAAATACTAACAAGATACTGGCGGTTGGCGAGGATGCAAGGCTTATGCTTGGCAGGACACCCGGCAATATCGTAGCAATAAGGCCCCTGAGAGAGGGAGTTATTTCCGATTATGATGTAACCGAGAAAATGCTTAGATATTTTATCGATAAGGCAATAGGGAGAAGAAGGGTCTTCAAGCCCAGGATGGTCGTTTGTGTTCCAAGCGGTGTTACAGAGGTAGAAAAGAGAGCGGTCATAGATGCTGCCAACAATGCCGGAGCCAGGACCACCAGGCTTATCGAGGAGCCTATAGCTGCTGCTATTGGTGCAGGGCTGGATATAGCAAAAGCCAGCGGCAATATGGTAATAGATATTGGCGGTGGAACCACAGATATTGCTGTTATTTCACTTGGAGGCATAGTTGTATCTACTTCCATCAAAATTGCAGGGGACAAGTTCGACGAAGCCATAGTAAGATACATGAGGAAGAAGCACAACATAATGGTTGGTGAAAGAACCGCCGAAGAGTTGAAGATAAATGTAGGAACAGCATTCCCGAGAGAAGAGCAGATCAAGGTTGAGGTCAGAGGGAGAAACCTCATATCGGGACTTCCGAAAACCATAGAGGTAAGCTCTGATGAAATGCTTGAAGCCCTTTCCGAGCCGGTTTCAGCTATTGCAGATGCAGTACACTCGGTGCTTGAGCGGACACCACCGGAGCTTTCGGCGGATATCAGCGACAGAGGGATCGTAATGACAGGCGGAGGTTCGTTGCTTAATGGCCTCGACAAGCTCATAAGCAAAAGAACAGGCATACCTGTATATGTAGCACAGGATGCAATATCCTGCGTAGCCATCGGAACCGGAAAATCTCTTGAGCATATAGATATGCTGGAGGATGCGGACATTAATTCAAACAGGAAGATAATAACACTTAACTATTAATAAGCGGAAAGTGCAAGGGCGACCATTGGTCGCCCTTGATTTTTTCATATTTAATATACTCTGGGACTAAAGTCCATACCTCATACAGCCGATAAAAGTCATGTAGCGTAAATTTGCTTTTGTAGGTGATGGTATGATAAGAGGACTGTACATATCGGCTTCGGCTGCGGTATCAGAGTCAAAAAGAATAGATGTCATAGCAAACA
This sequence comes from uncultured Clostridiaceae bacterium, assembly GCA_964574195.1. GTDB lineage: Bacteria > Bacillota > Clostridia > Lutisporales > Lutisporaceae > BRH-c25. The sequence goes on from CAZNMO010000152.1 coordinate 6,801, forward strand.
ATATGGCTAATGTGAACACGACCGGCTATAAGAAGGACCTAATGCTGACTCAGAATTTTCCGGAGATACTTATATCAAAAATAAATGGCAGGCTTGACAAGGACATTATGCACGGCGGAGCGGCAGGAACAGGTATGGAAAGCAGCAGCATCGGCGATATGTATACTGTGACCACACCCTCCGGTTATTTTAACGTGGAGACTCCATTAGGAATAAGCAAAAGCAGGAGTATAGGCTTTAAAGTGAATGAAGAAGGCTTCCTTGTGACACCGCAAGGGAATTACATATTAGGGCAGAATGGACGTATAAATACAGGCGGAGCTGCGGCAACGGTAGATGAAAAAGGTCAGGTGCTGGCAGGGGGGACTGCGATAGATACCCTCAAGATAAGCAACCCGATAAATGTGTTGGGGCATCTGAGCTATGGAATTCACAGCAGTGAAGTTGAGACTAATTATGAACAAGGGCAGCTCCAGCCTACCGGAAACAACTTTGATATGGCGCTGAGAGGAAAAGGCTTTTTCGCAGTAGAGACGGCAGCTGGTGAAAGGTATACCAGAGATGGAGAGTTTACCAAGGATGCAGAAGGCTACCTGATAACAAAGGAAGGCTGGAAGGTTCTTGGCGAAGAAGGATATATTAAGGTTGACAGCGGTAACATGCTTGTCAAGGAAAACGGTGAAGTTTATAAGGATGAGCAGCTGGTTGGAAAGCTCAAGCTAGTGGATTTTGCTGATTACAGCATACTTCGAAAAGAGGGCAACGGGCTTGTAAGAATCGAAGAGGGCATAGCGGAAAGTCCTGTGACAGCATCAGTATCGGTCCAGCAGGGCTTCGTAGAAGGATCAAATGTGAATTCAGTTAAGGAAATGGTTGAAATGATGACTATGATGCGTACATATGAAGCAAATCAGAAGTTGATAACGATACATGACGGCCTTTTGGAAAAGGCGGTCAACTATATCGCAAGAGTATAGGGGGAAAAAATCATGATGAGGGCACTTTGGACTGCAAGTACAGGAATGCTTGCACAGCAGCTTAACGTAGACAATATTGCAAATAATATGGCCAATGTCAATTCAGTGGGATACAAAAAAACAAGAATGGAATTCAAGGACCTGCTGTATGAAACAATGGAAAGAGGACTGGTAAAGGATGGACAAGGCAAGCCGGTGAATCTGCAGGTAGGACATGGGGTAATGACGGCGGCTTCCATGAAATTCTTTACGACAGGAGCCCTTGAGGCTACTGAAAACCCATATGATCTGGCGATAAACGGACAGGGCTTCTTCAAGGTACTGGGGCCTGATGGACAGGAATATTACACAAAGGATGGAAGCTTCAAGATATCACCGGATGGAGAAAATTTCAATCTGGTGACCTCAGACGGCTATTTTGTCCAGGGAGACAATGGCAATATTGAACTGGGAGCTGATGTCAAGGATGTAAATATTGATACAAAGGGACTCATCTCTGTCAAGAGAGAGGATGGCACCCTTGAGGAATTGGGCAATATATCCATAGCTACTTTTGTAAATCCGGCAGGACTTGAAAGCATAGGAAGAAACTTTTTTATCAAATCTGAAGCCAGCGGTGAGGCCTTTGATACTCAGAACGACGGCACCGGAGGCGAGATACTCCAGGGTTATCTGGAATACTCCAATGTTCAGATCGTAGAAGAGATGGTAAAGCTTATACAAGCCCAGAGATCCTATGAGATGAACTCCAAAACCATACAGTCTGCAGATGAAATGCTGCAGCTGGCAAATAATCTGAGAAGATAATTATCGGGGCGATTAACAGATCGCCCTTAAAATAACCTGGCTCTGATGAGGTGTAGATAATGATAGATCCAATTAGTTCGGTGAATAATTTAACAGATTACAACAGCATAAAGAGCAAGTCTCAGGAAGCCAAAGAGGGGGCTTTTGAAAGCCAACTGGAAAAGGCAATAAAGGATAAGGATGAAGAGAAGCTTAAAAAGGCCTGCAGAGACCTTGAAGCTGTCTTTGTAAACATGATGTTCAAGCAGATGCGCAATACCATTCAGAAGAGCGAGCTAATGGGAGGCGGATATGCAGAAGGCATGTATGAGGATATGCTGTATGAAAAGTACGCAGAAGAAGCATCCAAGAATAAGGGTATCGGAATAGGGGACATACTATATAAACAGCTTTCAAAAAACATGAATAGGGAGAGCGGGGAAAAAGATGCTGAATAATATTGAAATACAGAAGATAATACCACACAGGTATCCATTCCTGCTGGTGGATAAAATAACTGACATAGAATATGGGAAAAAGGCAGTCGGGATAAAAAATGTCACCGTGAACGAGCCGTTTTTTCAGGGGCATTTTCCCGGAAATCCGATAATGCCTGGTGTACTGATAGTAGAAGCTATGGCACAGGTGGGAGCCGTATCCATACTGGGTATGGAGGAGCACCAAGGAAAGCTTGCCGTATTCACGGGTATTGATGGATTAAGATTCAGAAGGCAGGTAGTGCCAGGAGATACACTCAGAATGGAAGTTGAGATGCTAAAGTTCAAAAGAGGTATAGGTATAGCAAAGGCTGAGGCATACGTGGGCGATGAGCTTGCAGCTTCGGGTGAGCTGATGTTTGCGATAGTGGATAATAAATAAAAATAGTGGATATCCACTATTTTTTTTATCTGGTGATATGCAAGGGGCTATGGGCAATGGATCAAGAGAAGCCTTCGAAGTCCTGCAAAACCTATTGCCCATAGCCTATAGTCTATTGCCCGGTGCCTGAAAGGCTATATATACACCCTTTGCGATGGTTTCCGACATTTTCATTACCAGCCCCAACCTTACGTTATTTATCCTGAGGTAGTTTTCGTATTCATAATTGTCCGATTCCACTGCCTCATCAACTACGCCAACTATAGAACAATCACCTACATGAACCAGTCTTTTTCCTACTCCCCGGCCTGGCTGTATGCTTCCATCCTTAACCTGTATATAACCTACACTCTGTCTGGTTCCAAGGCATGCATCTATGGCAATTACCTTATAGCCTTTGTAATATGTCTTTATATGTGATATGGTCCTCCTGAGATTAACGGCATGTACGGGGCTTTCCAGCGTTCCAAGCACAGGCACAGGAAGGTTGAGCTTAGAGAGCAGCGTTCCGGTCAGGGGCCCCAAGCAATCGCCTATGAACCTGTCGGTGCCGATGCAGAGGATCATGCAGTTCTCTTGGCTATAGAGCTTTAAAAAATCTGATATTTTATGATATGCCCCTTCATCTGAATAAAAAGCGCATATGTCTTTGGGGGTGCTATATCCTTCAATCAAAAAATAACCTCCCAATAATTAATAGTGGCTGATCAGCAGTTGGAATATCCTGAAATAGCTGATGAGCCGGTTACTATTATAAATATATTGGGGGACATTTTTAATTATTCTCTATTGATTTATTATTTGCCTCCTTACTTTTCCCATAAATTGACCTGTTCTGTATTTGTTATGCAGCCTGAAAGCCTGTCCTTTATATCGGGGATCTCCTTTTGCATTGAACCGATAAGCTCCTTTACATACTGTCTTTTTGTATGGCCGCAAGCTGGGCAGGGACTTGGCACAACGGGCAATGTATGTTTTCTGGCATGGCCGATTATCTCCTTTTCATCGAGATATACAAGTGGCCTTATCACTGTGAGCTGTTTACGGTCAAGAAATGTGACTGGAGAAAAGGTATTGACTCTTCCTTCAAAAAACATGCTCATCAGTAGGGTTTCTATGGCGTCATTCCTGTTGTGACCAAGTGCAACCTTGTTGCAGCCCAGCTCCAAGGCTGAGTTGTTCAGAGCTCCCCTGCGCATGTTGGAACATAAGGAGCAGGGATTTTTCTCTTTCCTTGCTTCAAAAATTATCTTTCCGATTTGAGTTTCTACAATTGAATATTGAACATCTATGCTGCTGCAAAAATCCACCAGTGGTCTTGTATCAAATTCGCCAATACCCATTGTCAGTGTAACAGCACAAAGCTCAAAGCTTGCAGGGAAAAAGTCCTGAAGCCGCCTTAAGCCGGTAAGCAGCGTTAGGCTGTCTTTTCCTCCTGACAAGCCGACAGCAATTTTGTCGCCTTCATTTATCATGGCGAAATCCTGTATTGCTCTTCGCATTTTGCTCAGAATCAACTTCATAGGTATTATCTCCTTTAATATTTAATTTGCGGCGAATAAACACTAATGAATATTTATTTCGCCGCAAAGGAAATCAATGGAACATAAATCTGTTTCAGCGATGCTTAAACAGATTCTGTGTAAATCTTGCTTCATATTATATAATATAAAACGAGGGCAGGCAATCAGATGTACATATGATGGCATATATGACTAATGTGTTCAAAAAATGCAGGATTTGGGAGTGCATCCTTCATTTGCATAATGTATATGAAAAAAAGTACAGTTCGGAAGTAACACTCCTCCAGTGCCTTACCACGAAGCTGAGTACGGATTTTAGGTGTTGATTTTTTCAATTAGTGGTATTATAATAATGAATAATTAGTATCATGATTAAGCATATTAGAACATGAAGGATGTAATCTTCATTAATCAAGCTTTTTAGGCTGTTTTGCCAATTGATTGATACTCCGATTTTTTATATAATAGAGAAGTCGCGTCGGGGTGTAGCGCAGTTGGTAGCGTACGTGGTTTGGGACCATGGGGCCGCAGGTTCAAG
>CAZNMO010000153.1:0-11196 GCA_964574195.1 uncultured Clostridiaceae bacterium
CTCCATAATTAATTCACTCCAACTGCTCAATATTCAGTGTCCGATCACTATTTGGTAAATAGTAAATGTATCCTCTTCTAGTAAGTTACAGTATCGTTTATGCCAACGTTTTGTACTTTAACTTACATTTCTATTTATATTCGGCTATAAATAGATTATATCTTACCTCCCTATTTTCCCATTTAAATGGTGCCGCACTTACAGTTTCAACTTCCGCTTATTCTAAGTTTTGAAAGTTCAATTCTTCGTACATAAATTTGTTGACCAGCACATTCCATTCTTCTTTTGTGAATTGATCCTCAATATCCACACCACTGGATTCAGAAAGCAACCTGTTAAAAAGTATAAATCTGTCAATGTTTGTTTGAGGAACATTATCAAAAGACAATTGGTTGAATGAAATAAATGTTTTGTGCAGCGCTTCCCAACCACCTTTATTATCAAAGGCATTCATGATTTGCATAAGTCGATACATAAAACCTTCATAGTTATATACACCACCCGATAATGGTGTAGCCCTCGAAAAATGAAAGCGTACTTTTTCACCGACAAACGAATCTCCACCCAACCCATATCCACTGTTATATAAGCTATATACGCATTTTAACGTTGCAAAAAATTCTTTATCAAAAGCCCAACGCATATCTATTTTATTGGAAGCAACGCCATCAAAAGTATGCCCCATTTCATGCACGAGTCCCCAAAGCAGATCGTTATTATTAGACGATGCATCAAGTTCAATTTTGCCTAACTCTCTTGAAATATCGGTAGAATTAATATATATCGGGTTCCCTGCCAATCCATAATGAGTCAGGTTTTCTGTCAAAATAAAGTCTGTAGTTCCTTCATATGGTTCCAAATTTCCAACAAGCCATTTTATTGATTTTCGCAAATTCGAATACACATCCAGCCAATCATTGATTTTTTGAGAATTAATACCGCTTCTTTCGACATCCATTTTCTTAAACACCATTCTTATGGTCCCATCTGTACTTGTATACAATAAATAGTTGCTGTTCTCTTTGATAGGAGTTGCTTTAACTTGATCTATAAGAACCGTACCTTTAGATTTGTTCTTTGCCCACCCTGTGCGAATATTAAATGTAAGATTACCTAAGCTATCTAATTTAACGACACGACACAGTTGAACCCAGCCTTCATCATTTTCGAATATTTTCTGTGTATTCTCGCGTAACATTTTAGAATAGACATACCTACTATTGTGATCGCTTAGGTCATTTACCATAATGGAGATACCATATCCCGTACTATTTTGCAAATGAAAGTCCTCAGCTTTAATCCACGCAGTAATTACATAAAATTGGTATGGTGAACCAGATGAAATATTATATGTAAGATATGACTCTGTATAATCAGTTGAATCGACCTTCATAGAAGTATTATGATTATATTTCCCCAAGGTATTTTGTGTAAAAATAGTAGAAGGGTTATCTGTATATTTGCTTTCTAAAACTATCGTTACATTTTTAGAAGCAGCATTATCACAATTAAGTGAACAAGGCGATAATATTGTTAATAATATTGCTACACATAGGATACGAATTGCAGCGCTATATTGTTTTCTATGCAACATTATCACCTGCCTCGAAAATTTTGATGAAATACGACAATAATAAAAAAGCAAAGAAAGCAAATTAGAACAAAACAGCCGTATATTGATGGCATATTAGCTATTTGCGCGGGATTATTGGGATTGCAACGTAAAGTAACAGCATCTCCTTTGTGCTTGCCCATCTTCGTAAATACACGTTGGGTAACTTCGTAAGTCTTACCCTCATATACAAAAGTATAAGTAACAAAGTGTGCTCTGGTTGTTTGCGAATCGCCAACACCTTCATAGTGTTCAGTGTTTATCGACGAAATGTGAGCTTCGACTTTGTGATAGTTAGGAATTTGAATCAACTTGCTAATAAATATTATCACAAGCGTGATTAAAACAACTATGCAACATAGCAGCACAATTGGGATAGCCTTGTTTGTAAATCTTATCAAATTTCAACACCTTTTCAAAATTATTTAGCAATAGTGGGTTGAAGGATATTCTCCAACCCACTTTACTTCTTTACTATATTGGATAATCTATTCTGGTATTTGGAATTTCTATATCTAGCGTCTTAAGTATTGCATCAACTGTAAGCTCAAACAGATGTGAGGCTGAGTCCCTCGACGTTTTTCACCACGCTAATACACCTCAAACATCTCCACCAATAGAACCGCTGGTTTCTGGCGGCAAAGCAATATGCTGCAATAAGCTTGTATTGGCCTGAACAGCAACATTTATTGATGTGGATACATATCCAGACTTTCTAAACTCAATCGTGTAATTGCCCTCTGCTAATTCTATTGAGTAGGAACCGTTTTGTGCAGTTCCAGTTTTAACTACATCCCCAATAATATTGTCCCAGTTATTTCGCACGTTATATGTAGCATCAGATATGGAACCGCCAGTTACTGCATCAGTGACAGTTCCACCAACATTCCCCGGCAGAACATTGATATTTGCAATTTCTTCATTGAATGTAGCATCAGATGCTGAACCACCGTATACTGCATCAGTAACAGTTCCACCAGCATTTCCTGAGAAAATATTGATATTCACAAATTCTTCATTGAGCATCTTAAGTATTGCATCAACTGTTTCTTGGGTTGCGCTTATATCGTTTGCAATAGCTTCCGCTACAGCTATTATTTTTAATACGTTAGCAGAAAACTGCTCTGTATCAACGTCTTTGATAGTTTCCAACAAGCTAACGAGTTCGCTCTTATCAGCAGGCTCCAACTGCATCATGAAACTCTGGGACATCAGTGTCTGCGTATCAGGTCTTGCTTCTCCAGGCGTTCCACTGTAAGAAAATGTATTGATAGCAGTTAAGGTATCTGTCTCGGCATCGTAATCAAATACATGCCAAAGTGTTCCTCCACGGCCTATTGGCACAATATAAATAGCAACCAACTGATTACCTGAATATACTCTTACTTGTGCACCAGAAGATGACAGTGTGGTACTATTATTGCTTACGCGGTTTGTATAGTCATGTACATAGAAACTGTACACCCCGGAAGAATTTAACTCATACACTGTAGTCGTTTCCGGGCCAAAGCTGCTAGTGTCATCAAGGTCAAGACTGGCTATTGTTTGACTATCCATATCATAGTCTTGATCAGCAAACCAACTATGGAATGTTGAACTTCCATCAACTGTAGGCCCATACAAATGCGAGTCCAAGTCACTCGGCGTTTCTCCCCACGTTAATACAATACGGACATCTCCACCAATAGAACCGCTGGTTTCTGGCGACAAAGCAACATGTTTCAATAAACTTGCATTGGCCTGAACAGCAACATTTATTGATGTGGTCACATATCCAGGCTTTCTAAACTCAATCGTGTAATTACCTGCTGCCAATTCTATTGAATAAGAACCGTTTTGTGTAGTTCCAGTTTTAACTATATCTCCAGTCGTATTGTTCCAGTTATTTCGCACGTTATATGTAGCATCAGTTACAGAACCGCCAGTTACCGCATCAGTAACAGTTCCACCAACACTTCCTGACGAACCAATATCTCTCCTGTCTATCATAAGCAATGTTTCGACATATGTAGTCTGATCTTTTGCGATAGTCACCGTGCTGGTATATGTTTTATATCCTGTTGCCGATACCTTCAATGTATATTCTCCAGCATTAAGGCTTGATAAGCTGAAATTCCCACTACTGTTTGAATATAGAGTTTTAACAAGGGAATTTCCGCTATATAGGTTCACTCTAGCATTTGGTATAGCTCTGTCATTGCTCGATTCATGCACATAGCCCTCAATACTACCTACACCAAAAGTACATTTGTCAACTATTGAACCGTTTTCTATATGAAATTTCCAGAGGAATCCACCTATTATATCACCAGCAGTATCATCTTTATATAAATCCCACGAGTAAGTAGTGTGCCATACAGTCTTGATAAACATTCCGAAAGCTGTATCTGTATCCAACTCTAATGTTAGATAACGATAAACCGTTGCGTCAGCACAATACGTTGTGGCTACAGCAGTAATATGTCGAGTAAACGAAGCAGAAAGGCCTAAACCATATTGCGCATCAACACCTATCAAATCCATAAGCTTAAAGGCATTTAATCTTAATGCCAATCCAATCCCGGCATTTGCACTACCTTTTAGGGTTAAAGAGTCTAAGGATTGCGAGAAGTCGTGTATCAGACGCGTTGAACCATTTCTGACCTGAATACCCTGCTTTGATACAACCGTATAGGTAATGCTTGCACTACCTTTAGCACTAACATTATAGAAAAACACAACGTCAATTGAGAGACCAGTTGTGCCTAATGCGATTGGCACCCTGCCTAATTCCACTTTCCCGGGAATCCACCGTGTATCAGTTAATTGGTATCCGCTTTCATAGCCGGTATATTCAATTTGGCCTGTAAGCTTTATTTTTTCCTTGATAGAAATAACTAACTCGTTTAAATTTACACCAGACAATAAGCCAACAGAAGCATCCACTTTGCATGTAATGTCAGGAATTTCAATAGATACTGTGCCGCTTGCTTTAACTTTATCTGTTATTTTTTTGTTTGCTATAGTATACTTCAACTTTCCCGGGACAGATACGCTACCTCCCGCCACAATATTAAGTGGATACAAATCGTCATCTTCATCTTCAATACTACCATTAGGATCGTATTCACATATAACATCTTCAGCGGCGACAATATTACCCGCATCCAATGTTCCTATGCCTTCAAATTCAAGATTAGTTAGAACTTCTGATATATCAGGCTCTGAGCATATGATTGTCAGCTCGTCGCTCCCTATATCGGTTATGCTGATAGCTTTTAGAGCAACTCCAGTGATATATTCTTGGTTTGGCGGCAATATAAATACTATACCGGCAGATATTTCACTTGTATAACTACTATTAGGAAGTGTTACTGAAATAGTGCCATCGGCATTGAATACAAGCGAATAATCGGTAATATCTCTCAATGGGTCTACAATTACACCCTCAGCAAACGTTACATTTTCGTGCGGGTTAGAAACATCAACTTCAGTAGAAGCATTTATAGTATCAATGGCAGTAAAAATGCTATTTTTATCTGTTCCCGAAAGGGCGGTATTAGGATTGAATTTGTTATTGCTCAGGCTAAGAAAGCCTTGTTGAATAGCAACAGCATCTTCATTAGGATATTTAAGAGAACTCTCATCAGTACAAGAAATAGAATATTCCCCCATGAATCCCATTGCCTTTATAGCTGTATATGCGGCATACTCCCTTGTCGCTATTTCATCTGGACGGAAGAAGGGGATATCCTGATCTGGGTCTTCGTAACCTTCTGAATCTGGTGTAGGCAATATTCCATATGCTGCAGCCATTTCAATCGCTAAGCCATATTCAGAAGCTTCTGTATCAGCATATTTATAATCAAACTCTTCAATGTCAACGGACGAATAATCAAAATTCAGTTTTTCTGCAAGCAGTTGAATCCATTGGCCTCTTGTATAGGTTGTGTCATCTACAACTGGAGGTGGAGGGGTAGGGGTAGGGGTAGGAATTGGAGTTGGAGTTGGGGTATTACCACCGCCGCCGCCACTGGAACCACCGCCGCCTTTACTGCTGCTGACGCTTGTTGCGGGATTACTTGCTACCGTAACTTTTACAGTATATGCTTGCTTAATTCCGTTAGCTGATGTGACTATATATGTTACAGGGACTGAGAAGTCCTGTACCGCCCCTGATTCCGGTGTAATACTGACCCCGTTATGTGTAATGGTAGGCACCATTGCTCTGATATTTGTTCCATACGGAACCTGAAGTACTATTAAATGTTCTATCTCATTTATATTCCCAATAACTTTTGGTGATAAGCCCGCTAGTTCAAATTTGCCTATTGCAGGGGTTGAGGGGATTCCTGTCGAGAAGCCCATCAATGTCAATAGCCTATCCAACACAACAAGGGCCTCTACTCTGGTTATAATCTGTGTCGGGTTGAATTTTAAGTATACAAAACCATCAAATAGTTTTCTATTCATACATGCGTTTACCGCGCTCAAGCTCCATTCCGGTATGGCTTTAGAATCCTCCATATTATCCACTGCTGTTAATTTTTCACTTGTATCAAACTTTCCCAGCTTTGACAATATTACAGCCATTTCCTGCCTGCTTATATTGCCTTTAGGGTTGACCATACCATTATATCCCTGAATATATCCAGCCTTTACCGCTTTACCAATTTCTTTATAGTACCAATCAGTCGTCTTAACATCTGTAAACTGTGTCTCTCCCATCTCTGTGAATCTGAAAGACCTATTGACCATCGCCATGATTTCTGCTCTTGTGATTGGATTACCTGGCTTAAAAGTGCCATCTGGATTACCATTTATAAACCCATTGCTTACCCATTTATTAATGGTATCCGCATACGTGTTTCCATTAATGTCTTTTAGCTCCACAGCATCAGCTATAACCGGTAGAATTCCGGACATTACGAGTATTATACTCAAAAAAATAACCAACGTGCGGCTCTGTCGTTTACATAACAATATAATATCCCCCTTTATACTGGTTTTCTATTTGATAGCATCGCTCCGGTTATGCGATTATGGTATAATCAAAGTTATGTCACATCTATTCTGTACTACAAGCCCACCCCCCCCTCATAAATTTAGAGTGACCCTTTAAATTGCATTTACAATACCACAATTAAAAAACCGCCCCTTGTAGGAGCGGTTGCACTAGTGACTCCGTATGATCCAAGTGCCCATTTAAGGAGCATACTTCAAAGTCATCCCTATTAAAAATAATATATGCTTGCAACTATTATTATAAAAAAGACTATGTAAAAATTTAGTATTAATGTGCTGTCATCTTGTTTTTTTCGTATGCGCTTTTTTCAAAATTTTAATCATTTTTTTACATTATAGTGTTTTGCTCGTCTGCTTATGAGACGAATGAAAAAATATACTTATAAACTGACAATCTCCCTCTAAATATGCCCACCCTCGACGTTATACCTGGATGATACTCCATATGTACTAAATACACATCTAAAAGAACTTATTCATTCTATTCAATGAAATTTAGCAAACGAGGTCATAGACATATAAATTGTACTTACAAGGGATAGAATAAAAACGCTGACCAACGGTTAATAATGCAAATAAAAAGCAAATTATAGCATAGATTACAGACTGAAGAAAATCATTATATGTTTTAGATAGGAAAAAGATATATCTGTAATCAATAAATGCATCAGATAATACTAGTAAAGCTCCCATAGACATTATCAGAGGTAAAACAGAGATTTTATAAATAGGATCCTTCTAGAAACTCCAGACAGCAGAATATGTTACTGATAGAATTTGTTGATCCACTTGAACGTAATACGATTAATTACATGATCACTATTACTGCAAATAATATGATTCTCTGAAAACAATTCCTATATCATTTTCAATAAGATCATTTTTATAAGTTTCTAAAAGACGGAGCGGCCATCCGCTCCGATTTTACCAACCACTTTGTCGGTATACAAATTCAGAGCATCCAAAAAACACAAAACACGCTATATTTGATATCACAACAAACATAGCGTTAGTACACCATTTATATTTATGTAAGATTTTCATTAATGAATTATAAGTTTGGTGGAGGCGAGGGGAATCGAACCCCTGTCCGAAAGCATCTTGGTCACAGCTTCTCCGAGCGCAGTCTGTAATTTTACATTCCCTCTACTGCACGCCCACAGACAGGCTTACAGCTTCAGTAGCTTCATAATGCGTCAGTTACCTCAAAGCTTTGGTAGTGACGTACCCCGCTAAATGACGCCCAATCCCAAGGTGCGGGAACCCCGGGTTGAACGAGCAGCCCTTAGGCTGCTAACGCGTAATTTTCGTTAGCGTTTAAATTTAATTTTCCAGCTTTTTTAGGTGCCTCTGGGACCACCGCTCGCTGCCACGGCCTCCAGTCTTCTAGTTTTTACTTATATTATTTGAAGAGCAATTCCTAAAATCCGGGTTAAATTTACAATTAATTTACTTTCCCATTCTGACAACTATTACTCATTATTATAGTGCATCATTTTCTATATATGCTTTAAAAAATGGTGGCTCGGGCTTTTTCATTGTTTCACCGGAATTACTTTCGTGAGAAAGTATTTTCATTATATTATAACCGCCCTTAACGGGAAAGAAGGATAATAGCCTCAAGCTCATCGCATGCTTCGGACAGGAGTAGATACACCGCAGGCAGCTGTTGCAAGATAACTTAAATTTTATCTTTCCATCTTTTTTGCATATATTGTTTGAGGGGCAATTCTTGATACATAATCCGCAACCTGTACAAGAATTATCTATTTTCATATCCTTTCCTATCAGCCTGAAAAAACGGGTAGATATAAATGCAATGGTTTCCATTAGCAGCATCAACCTGATACCGGTCTTTAAAATCCTTTTTTGCCCTGATATTACCTCCATGCACATAACAGCAGCCTTTTTACCCGTTGCTTCATACAACTGTCTGATAACAGCATCGTCGAATCTAGTAATCCAGTTGCTGCTGATAGAAAAAATCCTCTCATAAAATACATCGTAACCCTTTTTCGAAAGCGCCCTGATCATAGGTTTGGAAGCATTATAGTTGATAGGCGCAACCCCTCCTGCCGTCCTGAAAATGAATACCTTTTTTTTGATCTCATTTGGAAAAAGCCGGATAAACTTTTGCACTAAATAAGGGACTCCAAAACCAATTACCTGGGAACCGATCCCAACCATATCATATTTGTTAACCTCGATACTGCAACTGCCCTTCATAACGTCTTCAATCCTGATAAAATCGACACAATATTCCAATTTTTCAAGCTCTTCCTTGATCATTTTTGCAACAATTTCAGTATTGCCGGTACCAGAAAAATAATATAATGCGACTGACTTCATACATTTTCACTCCATTTCCTTAATTTCCTTTTTGAGTTCATAGTCCTACATGAAGTAAATGCTCCCAATGAGAATAAAAGCGCAATTATAAGTTTATATATAACCAACTTTAAGATTGTAAAGAAACTAGCTATTTCAACAACTACAGACATTTGAACAGGATAGTTGAAAATAATCGTCAGAATAAAGCAATTCTCAATCATATCTAAGGCGCTTCTAACAAAAGGAAGCAAATTCAGTAGCCTGAAATGCTCATTTACTCCAGCTCTTCTTAATAGTGATGTAATCATTAATGATTGGAAGAGCATAAAAACAATTGCAAATATAAAGTCAAGACCAAGCAGTTTTGCATATAGTTGCCTGCCAGTATGGCCTATTGCTTCCAACATATTGTATACTTGGAACCGGCTATAGCCAAATTCCACGTCCAGCATTCCAGCCCCTCCGCTTAATTCCCTGAGTACTGATTGCCCTATGGGCCCTTTTTCCATTGGTATAACGATCATGATGAACAGCGCAAGCAAAGTAATTATATATTTTCTAGTTGCAAAACGCTGCATTGCATTCGAAACACTCACTAAGAACTTCATAACCACTACTCTCCCTTTCATTTTTTAATCTAGTCCCCACTTTTTTTAAAAGTTCCCAACAGTAAGTCAATTGTAAAGCGGCTGAACTCCTCAATGTTTAATGAAAAATGAGATGTAAAGCTGTCGCCTGTAACAGACAGTTGATTAAAAAAACCTGTCATCAGAAAAATCAAACTAAACGCCGCCTTTTCACTGTCCCAATCACCCTGAATGCTTCCATCTGCTTTACCTTCGGTAATCACCTTCCCAACCGTTTCAAACATTCTGTTATTAAATTGCATAAATTCATAAAGCCTTTTACTTTCATTTGCTGATTTCTTTCTGACATAGCCAATGTAGCTGATTATCCGGAAGGTTTCAGGATCCTCTTTATAGAACCGGTAAAAATTCTTGCAAAACTGCTGGATTCTTATGTATCCCGTCTCCTGTTCCCTGTATTCTACCATCAGATAAGAGAATAATCTTTTAAACACTTTAAGCGCAACTGCAAAATACAAATCTTCTTTGTCTTCAAAGTATTGATACAGTGTTCTCTTTGTAAATTGTGCTTCTTTGGCTATTTCATCCATGGATGCCGTTTCAAAGCCTTTCAGACAGAATATTTTCTCAGCTGCTGAAATTATATCTTCTTCTCTCACAAGCTTTTCCCTATCTCTTCTCGTTAAATTCTCCATAAGTTACTCTCCTCTTCTAATTCGTTATGTTTTACTTTCAGTATATTCAATTTACTATTAGTATATCTAGTATACCCATAGTATACTTTCGGTATATTAAAATGTCAATATACCCATATAAACTTTTTTACAGGATAGTAAATTACTAGAAATCATATCAACGCCAGTTTGATTTTGTATAAAAGTAGCGTTAAAATTTTGTAGGTGTATAGCAATAAAAAATTAGTCCTGTTTATCAAATAGAGTATTGATGACTTGCTGTTTCTGCTTCATAAATTCCTTCCGCTCTTTCAGGTGGTAGCTTTCACTCTTAATTATGAAAAAACTCACTTCTTAAAGAATTCGTCCACTCAATTCAATTTAATCTGGTAAACGAGGTCATAGATATCTGAATTCAACTTAAATCCTATGAGTCAGCAATAGTTTTGGATAAGCACTTATACGTTTCAACTTAGAATTACAATGCAGTTAACGCAACGATTATTGCACCTGATTTGTCGGTATTCATCTTCAAAATCACAAAATAAAGAAAAATGTGCTTTGTAGGCATCGCAACCTATAAAGCACATTTGTTTTCATTTAGTAATTCTATGTAATTTTTAATTTTGACTTAGATTTTGGTGGAGGCGAGGGGAATCGAACCCCTGTCCGAAAGCATCTTGGTCACAGCTTCTCCGAGCGCAGTCTGTAATTTTACATTCCCTCTACTGCACGCCCACAGACAGGCTTACAGCTTCAGTAGCTTCATAATGCGTCAGTTACCTCAAAGCTTTGGTAGTGACGTACCCCGCTAAATGACGCCCAATCCCAAGGTGCGGGAACCCCGGGTTGAACGAGCAGCCCTTAGGCTGCTAACGCGTAATTTTCGTTAGCGTTTAAATTTAATTTTCCAGCTTTTTTAGGTGCCTCTGGGACCACCGCTCGCTGCCACGGCCTCAACTACCCCCGTCGAAACCATTACGCCCCC
>CAZNMO010000154.1:0-11186 GCA_964574195.1 uncultured Clostridiaceae bacterium
TTAGATTATTCTTCTTAATTGATAAATCATAGAAATCATTCAAGTTATCTATATTAATTACGGTTCCACCCAGTTCAAGCAGCTTTTCGCATAGATGTGAACCTATGAATCCTGCACCACCTGTAACAAGAATTTTTTTATCATATATATTAACCTCATTCATACTATCTTCTCCCAACACCTTCATAGATAAATCCTTGAAGCTTCATTTCCATAGGATCATATATGTTTCTGAAATCAAAAATAATCGGTTTTTTTAGTAAAGTCTTTATTCTTTCAAGATCCAAATGCCTGAATTGATTCCATTCAGTCATAATTACCAAAGCGTCTGCACCTTCACATGCTTCATATTCATCGGAGCAGTCTTTGAACTTCATTTCCGGAAAGATTCTAATAGAAGCTTTCATAGCAACAGGATCATATGCCCTAATCGCAGCACCCATGCTGCATAAATCATTTATAACAGTAATTGAAGGTGCCTCACGTATGTCATCTGTTTCCGGCTTGAAGGACAATCCCAAAACTGCAATACTCTTTTCCCTTACATCACCGAGTCTATTGATTATTTTTTTGGACATCCTCTTCTTCTGGTTTTCATTTGCGAGTATACAAGCCTCCACTACCTTAAGATCGGAATTGTTATCTTCAGCTATCTTTTTTAAAGCCCGGACATCTTTTGGAAAACAGCTTCCGCCAAATCCCGGACCTGGATGGAGGAAGTATTTACCGATTCGTCCATCAAGTCCCATGGCAACTGTTATGGGGTTGATATCGGCATCAATATTTTCGCAGAGATTTGCAATTTCGTTGATAAAACTTATTTTAGTTGCCAGAAAGGCATTAGATGCATATTTGATCAGTTCTGCAGTTTCGAGGTTTGTTATTACGAAAGGCCTGTTGATGAGATACAATACATTATAGATGCTTCTCATAATATCTTCAGATTTTTTACTCTCAACCCCAAGAACAATTCTATCCGGATGCATGAAATCTCTGATTGCAGCTCCTTCTCTCAAAAACTCAGGATTAGAAACAATATCGAACTCTGTATTTCTGCCTGTTTTCATCATTTCAGCTTTTATGGTTTCCTTGACCAATCTGCCGGAACCAACTGGAACAGTACTCTTATTTACTATTACATGGTAGCTGTCAAGGTGATGTGCTATTTCTTTTGCTACAGCTAAAATATAACTAATATCGGCAGAGCCGTCTTCCTGTGGAGGAGTGCCTACAGCAATAAATATAGCTGTTGAGTTTTGTACTGCTTCATGTATATCAGTAGTAAAACTAAGCCTGAGTGAATTTACATTCTTTCGGACTAATTCTTCCAGACCGGGTTCATATATCGGCATTTCCAATCTTTTTAGCTGTTCTATTTTCTTTTCATCATTATCCATACATGTGACATTCATTCCGAATTCTGCCAGACATGCCCCTGTGACCAAGCCTACATAACCTACACCAATAATCGAAATTCTATTCATTAGCTCTCCCCCTCGTAAAGATATAAGATGAACACTGTATATATGGCTATTCAGTCCTTTAAATATATTCAAAGCTGCTTACAAAATATGCTTTGCTGTAAAGTAAAATTTTCTGGCCATTGAGTAGTATCAGGTATAATATGGAATACTATTGAATAATGCAGTAATAGAAAAATAAATTTTCGAAAGAGATTGAGAACAGGTCCACATCTGAAATTGCTGTGTACAATATATGCAATTTATTGAGCTATAGGTTGGGGACTGTCGGAAAGTGAGGTAGGAAATGCTAAAAAGGTTTATGGTGTTAACTAGGATATTAACATTGGTAATAGTTCTGTTACTGATAATAATTGGTCAATATTCCAGTAATTTATTGGCAGCTAAAGCTATTGGAACGGTCTATTATGTTGATTCTTCCGAGGGGAATGACAATAACGACGGAATAAGCATTAACGGGGCATGGAAGACACTGGATAAAGTAAATAGTATTCAATTCAAGCCCGGAGACAAAGTACTCTTCAGGGCAGGAGGCTCCTGGAAAGGAATGCTAAATCCCAAGGGTTCAGGGAGTCCTGAGAGGTGTATAAGTATAGATATGTACGGTGAAGGCAGCAAACCCCTTATTTATGGTGACGGTTCAGTCGACAGTTGTGTAAAGCTAAGAAATCAATCATATTGGGAAATTAGCAATCTTGAGATTACGAATAAATCTGATAAACCAGGCGACTATAGAGGTATTAGTGTAGAGGGAATTGATTCCGGAACCTTAGAACATATATATATTAAGAATTGCTACATACACGATGTAGCAGGTGAGTTAAAAGGATTTAAAACAGATAATACAGGTTACGAGCTTGGGAAGAGGACCGGGGGGATAGTATTCTGGACAGATTCGGAGGAAGGTTTAAAGACAAAATTCAATGATATATTGATTCAAAACAATAAGATCAAATTCTGTTCCTTTGGTGGAATAATCTTCAAGCAGACAAATAAGTACCATTGGGCTTTAAGAGAAGGAGGGATAAATGATCCAAACTGGTACCCTCATACAAATATCACCATAAAAGATAATTACTTTAACCAGGATACTGAAAATAGCTGCGTTGCGATACTCTTAACCTCTGTAAACAAAGCTGTCATAAATAATAATATGGTATACAAACCAGGTCAGGCCGGTATAGAGGTCAACTATGTAAAAGATTGTCTTGTTGAGAACAATGAAGTATACGGCTCCAGCTTAAAGGGCGGAGGAATAGATTATTGCGGCTTGGATTTTGACAGGTGCACCGATAACACAACCTGGCAATACAACTATATAAATAATTGCGGAACAGGTATACTTATCTGCCATGCTGTTGATAGCTGGGACTTTGGCGAAAATAACATAGTGAGGTACAATATTTTCCAGAATTATAAAAAATATGGAGTGCAGATATTTGCAAAAGGTGGACCAGACTATATATACAATAATGTCTTTTATAATGATAAATATGATGACGCAGTTGTTATAAGCAATAATGATGTAGAAAATTATTATCTGCAAATAAAAAATAATATTTTTTATCAAACAACACCAGGCGGGACATTTGGGAAAAACCCAACCTTTACCTATAACAACAATTTGTATTACGGAAGTGGTCTCGGCTCTTTACCCGAGGATGAGAACAAAGTTACTCTGGACCCCAAATTCGTAGCTCCGGGTAAAGGTGGGATAGGGAATGCATCAGGACCAGCTTTTCGAACACTCAAGGGTTATGAATTGCTGCCTGATTCTCCATTTGGAGAGATTTGGACCTCAGATTTCAATAAAAAGTGGAGTTCTCATTTTAACCAAATAAGAACTCTGGGTAATGCAGATAATGCTCAGTATAAAAACCCAGATGCAGAAATAATCGATACAAATAAGAAAGTAACTCTTGGTGCGGTAGAAACTGCATATATCCGGTCCGGCTCATATGCAGATACCAATTATGCAAAGACTACCTCATTGGTAATTAAAAATGCAAAACAATCTCTTGATGATAAAAGAATTGCTTACCTGAAATTTGATTTGAGCAATTTGGATATGGAAGTAGGAAGAATCAAACTGGCATTTACAACAGAAAACTCCTATGGCAATACTTTGTATGTATATGGTCTGGCCGACAGCAATTGGGAGGAAGCTGACATCACATGGAACAATGCTCCGAATAATGATGTATCAAATTACGGATTAACAGGTTCCGGTATAATGGATTTAGGCACTCTTACAAATAATGCGGCACAAACATATGAAATAGATGTGACAGATTATGTTAATAACTATTCAAACGGATTGTGTACGTTTGTAATATTGTCTGACACTATTGATGAGGAATACAGTGACAATATAACATCAAAAGAAGGTAAAAACACACCTTCATTGATTTTTAATTAGTGCTTTTTAACACAACAGAATTCATGCATTCAAGTGTTAAAAAGGCACTTCCTATGCCTAATGCCGAGCCCGCCCTAGAAGTTATATGCTTAACGAGGCATTATCAAATGTTTTAATGGGAGGAAGTATTTCCCCAATACTTTCTTTATTAGCTTCTTGAGATTCCATGACAGGAATCTTTTTTGCTTTTCAAAACCCTTTGACCTGACAAGGTTAAGCACACTATTGTCCTTATCTGAACTATTGATATTATATCTGCCAAGAATCGAAATGTTTTTGTAGCGGTCTATCAAAGTAACAGGTTCAGAATTAAAAAGTATGCTTATGCCACATTCCTCTGCTGCCTGTATAACATACTTTGAACAGAAACCGCCAGGAACTGCTGCAGCTCTTATTTTGTCTCCGATAATGCTGCTTAAGATATGAGTACTTTCCTGCCATTCGTGTAATATATCCTTATACTCCAGCTCCGATATTTTGGGGGGATGTGTTAAAGAATGAGTTCCGATAATATGTCCTCTTTGCCATAAAGATAAAATTTCTTCTTTGGACATATAGCCCATTTTTCCCACCCTACTTGCAATAATGAAGAAATATCCTCTGAAGCCGTAGCTTTCCAGTATAGCGGCAGCGTCTATATTACTCGACTTACCATCATCAAAAGTTATTAAAACTGGGTTATCCTTTTCATTTTCACTAAAATCCAAAGCATCATTTACTATATGTTTTGGATTGGTAAGTAAAGATAGCTCCTTAATTTGATGTTCAAATTTTTCGAAAGACAAAACATATTTTGTTTCCAGATCATTTGATGCAGAATTTAAGCTATTAGTGTCTTTCCTGCTGATATCATGATACATTAGAGAAATTACCCCTTCTGATTTCATTTCAATGTCTCTCCTTAAAACCATTTTGGTTTTTAAAAATTCATATTCCACCGAATGGGTTTCAATACAATAGAACACTTGATACAAGCGTACTCTTTATTAATATATTTTCTGATATTTATTCTTATTACTTCAAATCTCTACTTAACATCAAATAGATGCAAATATATTCCGTGAAAAAATTATGCATTCATAATAATGTTATGCGTCATTATTCCCTTGATTTTATTGAATTTGCGCCATATCCCAATGCAATAGTTCAAGCGCGTTCAATATAGATGAATTTTATACAATTATAAACTGCGGTAATATTTTTCCGGTACAAGAATATTATTATTACATACAAACAGTCAATCAACAAATCAACAATCAGATTCAATTAAAAAGAAAAGTATTAGCCAGGAGGGGTTGGAAATTTCAGAGAGAATTAGAATCAATTTGCTGGAAGGAGAGATACGATGGAAGAGACAACAATTCTTAATACGCAAGATTATATGAAAATACTGAAGAAGGGAGCAATTCCAATCATAATAATTACTCTTACAACTACGATCTTAGCATACCTTTTGAGTATTTATATCATTTCGCCGGTCTATATGGCTAAGACCAGCATTGTAGTTGGGACTGGGATAAATCAGGAAAATAATAGACTAGAGTACGAAGATATCTTAACATATCAAAAATTAATGAAAACCTTTGGTGAAATTGCAAAATCTGCATTGGTTTCAACAAAGTCAGCCGAATTAATTGAAAGAGGTATTAGCTCAGATATCATACAGAAAAGCGTTACTATTGACCCGCAAATAGACACCCAGATTCTTGTTATTAGTGCTGAAAACAGAGATCCGGAAAAAGCCAGGATTATTTCAGCTACAGTCACTAATTGTTTCATTACGGAGGCAACAAAAATATTTCCTACAGGTAATTTTGTGGTTATTGATGAGGCTCAAACCCCGATCGATCCTGTCAGACCCAAGAAACTATTAAACACATTACTTGGATTTTTGATTGGCTTATCATTGTCAATAGCATTCGTATTCATAATGGAACATTTTGACAAAAAGGTCAAGGATAAGGATGATTTACAGAAATGTCTGGGATTCCCGATATTGGGAATTATCCCGGTGGAAAAGTAGAGGTGTATTTATGAAAACATCAGAACTTGTTGTTGAAAAGAACCCGGGCTCATTTGCAGCTGATGCTTATAGGATGCTTAGAAACAATTTACTGAGCGCAAACATAAAATGCGGGTCAAGCTGCATAACTGTAACAAGTCCAAAAGCCGCTGAGGAAAAGACCTCATTAGTTGGGAATCTGGCATTGGCATTATCACAGGTTTCAAAAAAAATCTTATTGGTAGACTGCGATTTAAGAAATCCCAGTTTGCACATATCCTTTGGAATACGTAACTCGGAAGGCCTGTCGAAAGCGCTTTGTGAAGATGTGGAATTCGAGGAACTGGTTGTTAAACATTCAGAAAACTTGTTTATTATTCCCGCTGGGACCATTCCGGGGAATCCATCAGAATTGATTGCATCAAAGAAAATGGAAGAGTTTTTAGCCTGGGCAAGGTACGGTTACGATTATGTAATTCTAGATACCCCACCGATAACTATGGTTTCTGATACCCAGATATTAGCATCAATTTCAGACGGTGTGCTTCTTGTTGCAGCTCAGGGCGTTACTGATGTTGACTCAGTAACAATGGCAAAAGACCTGCTCACCGGAATCAAAGCAAATATAATCGGTGCTGTATTGAACAAAGCTGATAATAATATTAAGTCAAGACGTAAGTATTTCCATAAGCTGAATAAAAAAAATAAGAAAAGTCTGGTAAACTCGGATAATTAGCTGAACAAATTTAAATAGAGCATTAATTACTTGGAGTAAGGGGCATTATGATGGATAGTTGTTTATTGGCGGTTCAAGATGTAAATGAAGTATGGTGTGAGAGCACATATGGTACAAGAGTATGCGTTTTTGGGCAGGGGTTTGTTGGCCTGCCGCTTTCGTTAAGCTTTGCCATGAGAGGCTGCTATGCTATAGGGGTGGATGTGGATAAGGACCTTGTTGATTTTATAAATAATGGAGTAACGTTTGTCCAGGAAGAATTTGAAGGAATCAGTATCCGGGAAATCCTAAAAAAGCAAATTAGCGAAAAAAGATATAGAGCAACCACGAAACCCGAAGAAGCATTAAGATACTGTAACAATATTATTGTCACTGTAGGTATGCCGGTAGTAAATGGTGAATGCATCTGGAAACATTTACTTAGTGCAGCTATAGTGATTGGTAGAAATTTAAAACAGAATGATCTTGTTATTATAAGGAGTACTGTAGTACCAGGCACAACTGAAGAGTACATATTGCCAATACTTGAAGAGGAGTCAGGACTCAGAGCCGGGATCGACTTTTATCTGGCATATTCTTCTGAGCGAATATCTGAGGGCAATGCTTTCAATGAATTTACATATATGCCTACGGTAGTGGCAGGAGTTAATAAATTAAGCTTAACCAAGGCAGTTGATTTACTGTCAGTAATCTGCAAGTCTGAAATAATACCTGCAAGCTCCATAAAAGCAGTTGAAACTGCCAAGGTTTTTGAAAATGCCCAAAGGGATGTAAATATAGCAATGGCGCAGGAATTTGCCAGATTTAGTGAAATGCTGGGTATAGACACATTTGAAGTTATAAAGCTGGCAAACACTCATAAAAGGGTCAACATACTAACCCCCGGGCCAGGGGTAGGAGGTTATTGCATACCCAATGCTTTCTACTATATCGCAGCAAAGGCTAAGGAAGCCGGTTTGGATATGGATATATTGAAATTATGCAGAGTTAAAAACTCAACAACACCTCAATATATTGTTTCCAAGCTTGAATACCTCTTACGTTCAGTAAAAAAAGAATTAAAATCCTCCAAAATAGCTGTTCTCGGATTGGCAATGAAGGATTACTCAAGCGATGACAGGCTGAGCCCCGCTGTTGAGATATGCAAACTGCTTATTGAAGAGCAGGCAGCTGTATCGGCATATGATCCTCTTGTCGCAGTGAAACATGATTTTTCAGCTCAGTCTGAGGAGGAGGCACTCTATAATGCAGATGCTGTGTTGATACTTGCAAAACAAACAGAAATCGTACTCAGTGACTGCGAATATTTGACTGGATTTATGAATGAAAGACCGGTGTGTATCGACACAAAAGCAGTGATAAACAAAACAGAGGCCGAAAAATATGGATTGCTTTATTGGAGAATTTAAAAGTCTGACATTATTGTAAACAGATAATCCAGGCTAGAGGGAAAAATGTAGGAGGTCGTAATTTGAGCACAGAAGCGGTCAGAGTCCTTTATATAGTCTCAAGTCTGAGAAGCTGCGGACCAATAAATCAGTTATATGGCTTGATAAAAAACCTTGATAAAGACATTTTCAGAGTAAAAATTATAACACTTTCAAGAGAAAAAGAGAATTCAATGCTTAATGCTTTTCTTTCATTGGGAGTGGAGATCGTAGCAGCTGAATTATCTAAAGCAGCCATGCATTTTTCCGGTAAAAGCTTCTTGCAGGCAACTGCACGGGGGTTTTGCCCCAATATCATTCATACAAGCGGTATCAGGCCGGACTACTACGCGGAAAAGTGGCTGGGCGACTATTTACACTGTGCAACGATCAGAGAATATGCGTATGATGATTATCCGATAGAATACGGTAAGTTAAAAGGTACTATAATGGCCGCAGCTCATCTACGAGTATTATCGAACATAAAATATCCTGTATGCTGCTCATTTGCGATTGTGCAAAGGTTAAATGCAAGTCATGGGCTAAGGTGTAGTGTAATACAAAATGGTGTTGATGATGAGAGATATTATTCAAATTTAAACCCGAAAGAGAAAATAGAGCTGAGAAAAAAGCTTGACTTGCCAATAGATAAAAAAATATATATATTCTCGGGTCTGCTGATAGAACGAAAGGATCCAATTACCTTGATAAAGGCATTCAACGGTGCAAATATTTCAGCTGCTGCATGTCTGGTTATTCTAGGGGATGGGCCAATGTATGAAATGTGTGAAAGGGTAAAGAATGATTCAGTATTTTTAAGAGGGCACGTGAATAATGTTCTGGATTATTTACATGCAAGCGATATATTTGTTTCGGCATCAAATTCCGAGGGACTTCCCAACTCTGTGCTGGAAGCCATGAGCGCAAGCCTTCCTGTGCTATTATCTGATATTGAACCTCATAAGGAAATTCTTAAAAATGATTATGAAGCAGGAGAAACCTTTACGACAGGTGACACAGCAAGCCTGACAGATAAGTTCAGGAAATCTCTTTCATGGGCTTTAAGTGACAGGGGCAAAGCAGCATGTAATATTATTAAGAATCATTTTAGCGCACGGATTATGAGCAAGTGCTATCAGCAAATGTAT
The DNA here is from genome assembly GCA_964574195.1 of uncultured Clostridiaceae bacterium. GTDB lineage: Bacteria > Bacillota > Clostridia > Lutisporales > Lutisporaceae > BRH-c25. Next base: position 9,214 of record CAZNMO010000154.1, read on the forward strand.
TTAAGAATGCTTCAGGATGCTCCCGGCAAAAAATCTTATAAGCTTGAAGCAAATTATATTGAAGGGGCGCGGAGTGTGTGAAATTTTCGGTGCTTTTGCCTGTTTACTGGAAAGATAAGCCTGAATACCTGGAAAAGGCTATATGTAGTATTTTATCACAGACTATGCCTCCTGATGAGGTGGTCATAGTAAAGGATGGCCCTTTATCGGCGGGTCTGGATAGCCTGATTGAGAAATTTGTACAAAATAGAAGCGGATTATTTAGGATCCTGGCGCTGGAAAAGAATATGGGTTTGGGTGAAGCTCTGAGACAAGGGCTGGATTGCTGTTCAAATAGTATTGTTGCAAGGATGGATTCTGATGATTATAGCATTCCTGAGAGATTTGAAAAACAAATTGAGGCACTGACTGCTGATCCTGAGCTTGATTTGGTAGGTTCTTATATCGCTGAATTTGAAGGAAGTATTGAGAATATAAAATCAATTAGAAATGTTCCTCTTTCAATTAACGAAATAAAAAGCTACGCAAAGCATAGAAATCCGATAAATCACGTTACTGTCATGTTTAAGAAATCAGCTGTTTTAAAAGCCGGAGGATATAAATCCTTACATGGCTTTGAGGATTACTATCTATGGATGAGAATGCTGGCAGAAGGATGTAAAATGCTAAATCTTCCTTTGGAGCTGGTGCTTGTAAGAGTTGATAATATGTTCACACGCAGAGGTGGGCTTGATTATGTAAAGAGTGAGAGAAAGCTTCAAAGAGAATTTTTAAAATCAGGTTATATAAACTGGTCTGAATATATCTTTAATATCGTTGTAAGGCAAGTAACCAGAATAGTACCCAATAGAACCAGAAAATTTGTTTACATGAAGTTGCTAAGGAAAAAGTATCGGGAGGGCTTGAAAGAAATGAGTATGGTTAATAATGCTTGCCGGGGGCAACAATTATGATTTACTATATCAATTTTGACGGCGTGAGGATAAATGTATTTGATTCTCAAATTTTTACACCAATAAAGCTCATGAAAGAAAACGATATAAATATAAAGCTTATAAACTTTGCTTCAGACATTAGCTCCACATACTATCAGAATAAAATAAGAAAAATTGAAGAGGAGCTCAATGACAAAGTCCTGAGTATTAAGAGGCTAAAAATAGGATTTATAGTTTTACATGAATATGTTCAAAGTTTATGTACATATATCAGGAAAACAAATGCCGAGAGTATTGTCATATTTCATTGCCGAAATGCCTTTGCCGGATATCTGGCTCTTAAAGCTAAAAAAAGACTAAAGGGATATAGGGTAAAGGTGATAACTGATTTTAGAGGTGTAATAGCCGAAGAATGCCGGCTTGTGTACAGTAAAAGGAATTTTTCCTTCAAACTGGCTATGCCATTAATAGTAAGCTGGTTAAGCCATATAGAAAAATATGCTGCAAGAAATTCAGATTTTAGACTTTTTGTTTCAAAACAACTGGAAGCATATATGCATGGAAAGTATGAATTCAGTTTAGAAAAATCAAAAGTCATTCCCACCTGTATTGACTCTAACAAATTGAAATTCAACCCCATTTCTCGTAAGGAATTGCGAAAAAAATTCAATATAGATAACAGATATGTTGTTATATACTCAGGCTCTACCCGGGAATGGCAGATTCCCAAAAGGCAGGTAGAAGTGTTCGCGCAGATCAGGAAGCAGCTGAGTGCTGCATACTTTCTCATTCTGACAAAAGACAAAGTCACTTTTGAAAGCTATCTAAAGGGAAATGGCATTAGCCAATCAGACTATATGATAACCTCCTGTGAGCATGATGATATTGACAAGTACCTGAGCTGTGCAGATATTGCCTTACTACTAAGGGAGGATGATATTGTCAACAGGGTTTCCAGTCCGACAAAATTTGCCGAATATTTAAGCTGTCATTTGCCCGTTGTTGTATCAAAAAACATAGGTGACACTGACAAGATAA
>CAZNMO010000155.1:0-11145 GCA_964574195.1 uncultured Clostridiaceae bacterium
ATCCAGGAAGTCAAGGCAAGAGGGGCTTACGTCATCGGGCTTGCGAAGGAAGGCAACAAGGACATCGAGAGACAGGCAAACATGGTCATCTACATCCCTGACTGTATCGATGAAATCACTCCGTTGTTATCCGTAGTTCCGCTCCAAATCCTGGCTTATGACATTGCTAAGCTCAGAGGCTGTGATATTGACAAGCCAAAGAATTTGGCCAAATCGGTAACGGTGGAATAAAACGTATAATAAGGAAACTTTCAAATGTTCCGAGGTAAAAAAGTCGGTAAATACCAACAAAAAAGTCTGTAACAATTGAATTAATATTGTGAGTTATAACATAACTTGTCATAATTATAATGCAAGTGAAAATTTGCATTATAATTGTGTGTATTATTTTAAGAGCATCTTTATATCAACTTATGTAATTTTTATGAAGAATAGACAATTACATCATGTTAGGAAGACGTCAACTTTGGGATCGATACTTTAGATATTGTTGCTCAAAGATTTTGAAAAACCTTTGTTTTACAGAAGTGGTCGTTCAGTTATTCGGAAAAGAAGTATTAAAGGAAAAGTAAAGGTTATTAGATGGCACGACTTAATTTTAAATTTATTGATTTATTCGCAGGAATAGGCGGATTTCACCAAGCCATGAGATTTCTTGGTGGTGAATGCGTTTTAGCTTCTGAAATTGATAAAAATTGCATTGCTACATATACTGCTAATTTTAAAACGACTCGTATTGAGGGCGACGTTAGAAACATAGATCCAAAAAGTATACCTAAATTCGATGTATTGTGTGCGGGGTTCCCATGCCAGCCATTTAGTAAAGCAGGTGCGCAAAAAGGGTTTGCTGATGAACATCGTGGCAACTTGTTTTATGCAATAGTTGATATTTTGGATGAACATCCTGAAGCTAAATTTATAATACTTGAGAATGTCAGAAATTTAGCAGATAAAACAGAAAACTGGGATATTATAAAAACAGAGTTAATGAGCAGAAATTTCTGCATAACTGAGACTCCGGTAATATTATCTCCATCCCAACTTGGAATACCACAAATTAGAGAACGAGTTTATATACTGGGTATTAATAATGATATTAGAAACCCAGAAATTTTGACAAACGGTTATATTCACAAGGATGACCTTCGCCTAGAAGAGTATATGAAAGAATGCAAGCCCGGTGATGCATGGACAATTCTTGAAGAAGAAGTTTCTGATGAATTCAAAATAAACGATGAACAAGAACTAATGTTATATGCATGGGAAGAATTTAGAAGGGCAACAAAAATTGGGGTAATTGGATTCCCTATATGGATTAGTTGCTTCGGACTTGATTTGGATGATGAACAACTTAAAGATTCTGTTGGGTATGAAGAGATGCCTAATTGGAAGAAGATTTTTGTTGATAAAAATAGAGCATTTTATAAAGCAAACAAAACATTTATTGATAATTGGATCATCAAATATGATATGTTAAACCGTATTAAACTTTATCAAAAGTTTGAGTGGAATTGTGGTGTAGATATTGATGATATAAGAGATGCTATCATTCAAATCCGCCAGTCAGGAATAAGAGTAAAAAGACCTACCTATTATCCCTCTCTTGTTGCAATTGTTAACACTCCAATAATATGGGATAAAAAAATGAAACATTTTAGAAGAATTACACCAAGAGAGGCAGCCAATTTACAAAGCTTTCATAAAAGATATAAATTAATAGGTGAAGAAAAAAAAATATATCAACAACTTGGGAACTCAGTCAATGTAAAAATACTTAAAATTTTAGGAGCAAGACTCTTTGAATTTGCAAATGTTGGATGGGAGACTGAATTACAAAATGAGTAGAAAAGATATTAAAATTATCGATGATGAGGAATTTGAACTAAATATTCAGCCAGAAGCAAGCATATTAAATGTATTTTCAAGATTGAGTTATAAACCGTGGTATGCTATTGCAGAGTTTGTGGATAATTCTACTCAATCATATTTAACAAATATGGAAGTATTAAATGCAGATCGCAATTTTGATAGATTAGTGGTTAAGGTTAAATATGATACAAATAGTAATACGCTAGTAGTTACCGATAATGCGTATGGCATGGAAATTGACAAATTTATGGATGCTATTTTGCTTGATGCAAAAAATGAAACTCAAGAAGGCAGAAATGAGTTTGGAATGGGTCTTAAAACAGCCGCCTCATGGTTCGGAAACGTATGGACTGTAACAAGTACTCAATTTGGATCATCTAATCAATATAGTGCAACAGTTGATATCCCATTGCTTAAACGAGAAGGACTAAACTCGATTAAGATTCATAAAACATCTGCTAAGCCAAGAGAACATGGGACAACGATAGTAATATCTGATATTACTAAAAAAATTAATGCTTCAAAAACAGTAGCGAAAATTAAAGATCTTTTATCAAGTATGTATAGAAGAGATATTAATAAACGCAATATTGAAATCTGGTTCAATGATGAACCTATTGCTTTCGAAGATTATCCGGTTCTAAGAAACTTTAGGGGTAGAGAATGGAAGAAAGATCTAGATTTTAAAGTGGATTTTGATAATAAAAGGTTCCACGTAACCGGCTTTGTCGCAATAATGGACCCAGGAAGTTTTCTTAAAGCTGGTTTTGCGTTGTTTAGGCAAGATAGAGTTGTTATCGGAGGTACAGATTCAAATTATAAACCGTCACAAATATTTGGGCAGTTACAAAGTCAACGGTCTTTGAAATTATTTGGCGAATTGAATATGAATGATTTTCCTGTAAACCAAGCAAAAGATGGTTTTGTTTGGGATGACGGACTTGAAGATGCTTTTATAGAGGAGTTAAAAAGTAATATTCAAGAATTTCTAGTCATTGCAGATTTATCAATTAAAGAGAGGGCGCAGGAAACACAATTTTCTTCCGAAACTTCAACAGAAGTCCACAAAGAAGTCGAACTAGTAATAGACAATTTAAATGAAGAAAATCAAGTTACATGCACATCTAGTACAAGCCTTGATATAGGAAAGGCTGACGATGGAGAAATTTCATTAACTCAAGAGTATATAGATACTATTTTAAACCAGAAGGATACGATTCAGCAAAAATTAGTTGGTACGCCCAGAACCTATAATATACCAATAAACCAGATGACAAAAAGGAAAATAATAGTTAATTGGGCACTTGGCAAGAATGATTTTTGGATTGAATATAAAGATGAAGTTGATGGAACTATTGATGTAATAATAAATATCGATCATCCTTTCTTTAAACCATATTCGAATGAAGAAAAGTTCAAGATTGTACTCGAAAAATTTGTTCTGGCTTTTATAATTGCAGAGCAACAGGCAAGATCCACATCGGATAAACAAGGCTATATATTAGCATCCACTATTAAAAATTACATGAATAGTTACTTATCCAAGATGGGGGATTAATATGGAAAAGTATAAAATTAAGGAACTATTTAGTGATGAGATGACAGTATATCAAGGCAAATATTTTAATCTGATTTACGATAAGCATGTTAATTCATTTGGAATCTCGGGTGCGAACAATATTAGAGATAATATTGTGACCACGTTCTATGAAGCGCTCAAGCAGGTTAAATCTAAGTCAAACCATAATCTGTTATTAGTTGGTAAAGTCCAATCAGGTAAAACCTCTAATCTTGAATTATTCACTGCCTTGGCTTTTGACAATAAATATAATGTAGTTGTAATTTATGGAGGTTATGATTCCACTTTATTAGGGCAAACAACTAAAAGATTTAAAAAAACATTTAGTATCCCTGAGGATAATGAGATAAATTATTCAGATGAATCTCCAATTGCGTTTACTTCTGATGATAGTAAACAACTTTTAGATATTGATGATCAGATTATTGATGATTTAATAAGTGCAGGCAAGCCAATATTTATTATTTCTATGAAAAGACCAGCGGCAATGAGTAAAGTGAATGATTTGCTTAACCGTATTGCCACAGATAAAATTAAAGCTTTTATAATTGATGACGAAGGTGACCAAGCGAGTTTAAATACTAAACCTAATAAAAAAGAAGATGCTTCGGCCACTTATGCTGAAATTGTTAGAATGAAAAAACTTCTTAATAATCCTCTCTATTTATCGGTTACTGCTACCCCACATGCGAATATTTTTCTGGACGAAATAAGTGAACTAAGACCTGAGACTATCCGATTAATAGAACCAGGAAAAGGTTATTGTGGTGCTGATTCCTATCATTTATTCGATAACAATGCTATTGTTGCTATTTCCACTGACGACCACGAAGATCTTGATAAAGGCGTTTTACCTACGTCTATGAAAAGTTCAATTGATCATTATATAATTGCAAGCGCAATAATGCGTTTGCGAGGTTTATTAAAAAGCGATATGATTATACATTCATATAGAGCGGTCAGTTCTCATAACGCAATATATAACTATGTGAACTCATATATCACACAGTTCAAAGATCTTATTAGTTATGGTGATTTAGAGGGTTTAGAAACAAAATTTGAAGAACTGAGAATCAATTACCACCAATATTTTTCTGAAAATATAATAGCAGAATATCCATTTGATTCACTATATCAGGATATAAAGGAAGTAGTAAGTAGAATATATATTGTTCTTAAAAACTCAGCTGGTAAATTAACTCAATCAAATGAAGCGTTAAGAAGGCATAAGATTTATATTGGTGGAGATTTATTACAAAGAGGTGTTACTTTCCATGATTTAGTATCCACCTATTTTACTCGTTGGGCACAGGACGGGGGTAATATGGATACAAACCTTCAACGAGCCAGATGGTTTGGTTATCGAGATAGTTATATCGATTTATGTAAAGTTTTTACGACAGAAGATATTGCAAGAGAGTTTACAAATCTTTCAGAAACTGAAACTGATTTGTGGGAACAATTCTATTTAGTGCAAGCTGGCGAAAGAAATATTGAAGACATTTTAATACAGTCAGATAATACTAATCAAAATCCAACGAGAAAATCAGTAGTTAATGTAAAGAAGATTTCTTTTAAGAGTAGTTGGATAAAACAAAGGCTCGGTATCTTTGATGAATCACAGTTAAAATTAAATAATGATATTGTGGATAATTTGATTCTAAATACCGAACTTAAAGAAACATCGGCGGGAAGGACCGATGGTGGTGTTTCTGCAAAATATATAATATTTAATAAATCTGAAATCAGTATACTAATTAAACAGATACAATCCATTTTTAATTATGAGCCATTTGAATATAAAGCATTAACCGATTTGATTGAAAGTGCCGATGAAATTCCAGTTATATTAATGAAAGGTTTCTTTGATAAAGGTAGAGAACGTAGCTTTTATAGTGATAACAAAATATACGCCTTGCATCAAGGAGCTGATAATAAGGACAAAGAAAAAGCGTTAAATTTAGGGGATAGTTATGTTGTGGTTGATCAAGATAAATTGAATATTCAAATACATAAGATAATACCAAAGAAAAAGACAGAAGATTCCAACCCGATTTTAAGTCAATACACTCAATATATGTTTGCCATTTATGTTCCTAAAGGGAAAACTTATTTTATGAAGGGGTGATATTATGGCTTTGAATATAATTGATTTAATTCAACAAGTTCCTAATGATAATTCAATTTATTTAATTCATAAACTTACTGAAAGTACTGGTTTCTTCTGCCTAAATGGGAAACTGATTTATATAGTAAAAAATCTTGAAAGTTTGAAGTTTGAAAGCATTGACACTGAATACATCTCATTAAAAACTAATGTCAATATTGTTGCCGTAGTTAATCATCCTCAATTTGAAAACGGTAATTATAATCTAGTTATGTTTAAAGGAGAAATTATTGATACGAATATCGATGCGTTCATTAGATTATGTGAATTCCACAGCCATAATATTAATGAAATAGGATTTGTACATTTCTTTTATTCCTTAGTTAATTTGTTTCAACTCCCAAAAGAACAGCACTATAAAAATTTAATAGGACTATACGGTGAACTAAAATTTATTGAAATGGTTTACAACACATATAATTTGAACATTGCAAATAAATGGCATCAGAATGATAATGATAAATATGATTTTGTATGCAGCAATTCGAATTTTGAAGTAAAGACAACCACTAATGATGAAAGAGTAGTTACTATTAAGCATAGCCAGATATTTAATGATGATAATAATTATCTAGTAATAGTTCAGTTGGAGAATAACAATGCCGGCGAAAGCTTAAACAGTTTAATCGATAGGCTACAAAACATTAATGATTTATCACAAAATTACTATTTTCAGTTGAACATTGAAAAAGAACGAAGCAGAATTTCAAAAAGTGATGCTGAATCGAAACTATTAAAATTAATAGAAATCAATTTATATAATAAAGACAGTATCCCCACACTAGTCAATATACCTGATTGTATCTCGGATTTAACCTATAAATATAACTGTGAAGGTCTTAAAGAAGATCAGGCCGTTGCCGACTTATTTGAATAAAAGAGGATAAGCAAATGTTTAAAACTTATGAGTTGTTTAATCATCGAAATATGGAGGATTTAATTCCGGAAATCATGTATTATTATTTGTTTAAGGGAATGAGTCTAGTCCAAATAGAGATCAAACTCTTTAATACTGAGGAGTACAAAGGTTGGCTCAGTAAATCGCTGCTCAATTACTATGGTATTGATACTGAAAGAGAGAATAAAGGTTTATATTCCGAAAAAACAGTACCACAAGTTGTTGAAGAATTATATAAAAGTTCAAACATACATCATTTAAGAGTTGCACAATTATTAAAGAATAAATACTTGTAAAAATAGAAACGATATTTATTCTTACTCAAAATTTTAACTACTTTTGCTATTGACATCTTTTATCTTATAGTTTAATCCTTAGAAATTAATAGTAGAAATCTGATTGTTCTTAGCAAAAGGGGAAGCGGGAAGTCCTTCTAATCCAAAAGCAAAAATTATGAAACGCTCTCCGAGCGTTTTTTACTTTTTATTTTAATAAAAAATGCGGTTTTTTCTCGAGCCTATTTAGCAGTAACTCTATTGGCAAAGCTAACCTCTATATAATATCTGGCTGTTTCTTCAGGTGTATATTTTATTTTACCATCGATCCACCACTTTACTGTTTCGGAAAAACTTCCTACGAGATGGTTCAACACGAAATCTGCAGGAGCATTGACTTCTATTTCATTCAGATATTTTGAGAATATCTCTGTAAGGTAATCTTTAAAATACTTCATGAATAGTTCGCCGCTTTCGGAGGATAAAATGCCCACAATGTTCGTTTTACTGTCCATCAAATGATGGAGAATATGTGTAAGCTTTGTTTCAAGGTTGTTGTCTCCACCCGAGAAGTCATGGGTCTTTTCCGACATAAGCTCATCCGCAAATACATGGCTGAAGATATCGTTACACAGGGCTTTTAGCAGCTCGTCTTTTGCTTCAAAATGAGCATAAAATGTGCTCCGCCCAATGTTCGCTTCATCGATGATTTCCTGCACGGTTATATTTTCATACCGCTTTTGTTCAATCAATTTGCTGAATGCCTTTAAGATGGAATCTCTTGTTTTTTGCTGTCTTCTATCCATGTGATTTCTCCTGCACAAATACTGTGAAATGTTCGGTAACTTACATACCGAACGTTTTGATTGTTGAATTGCCAACCGAATATCCATATAATTATAACGAACAAAATGTTTGTTAATAAATAGATTGTAGCATTATTTGAATGGCAATGCAACGGGAGGGTTTTATCGAATGAAACGAATAAATGATTTTTTAGCTGGGGTTCCAATGACAATAGTGGGCGGTGTATTTCTGATTGTAAGTCTGATTCTCATGATAATGAAAATTGAAGTTCCAGTTGACCCGGCCTGGGTTTCGGTGATCATCAGCGGGCTTCCGCTTTTCTATCTGGCAATATGGAGAGTGATTTATAATAAAGGAATGAGCAAGATATCTTCCGCACTTTTGATTTCCATAGCAATGATGGCAGCCATTGCCATTGGGGACCTTTTTGCAGCTGGTGAAGTCGCATTTATCATGGCGATTGGCGCGATTCTGGAAGATAAAACTGCTGAACGATCGAAAAAGGGTCTAAAGGAACTGATCAGCCTTGCTCCACAACAAGGCCGCCGAATGAATAGCGGGAAAGAAGAAATGGTAAACACAGAAGAAATAAAAGTAGGTGATATTCTGCGAGTTCTTCCCGGCGAAATAATTCCTGTTGATGGGGACATTATCAGTGGAAATACATCAGTCGATCAGGCGATTATGACCGGCGAATCATTGCCAGTGGACAAGGCAGTCGGTGATGGTGTCTTCAGTGGAACCATCAACCGTTTTGGGGCAATCGACATGAAAGCAACGAACGTTGGCAAAGATAGTTCTTTACAAAAGCTGATTCGAATGGTTCAGGATGCAGAAAATAAGCAAGCACCCATTCAGCGTATCGCAGATAAATGGGCAACCTGGCTTGTGCCGGTCGCATTGCTAATTGCCATTGTAACTTATTTCGTTACAAAGGATATCGTCCGCGGTGTTACCGTATTGGTTGTCTTTTGCCCTTGTGCTTTGGTTTTAGCTACACCTACCGCCATTATGGCTGCTATCGGTCAGGCAACTCAACATGGGATTGTAATTAAATCCGGTGAGGCCCTGGAGAAAATGGGCAAGGTAGATACGATCGCTTTTGATAAGACCGGTACGCTTACATATGGGAAGTTGGAAGTCAGTGATATCATACCTTTTAAACTAGATCTGGCGGAGAATACACTGCTTGCTTTGGTCGCTTCAGCAGAAGCTCGTAGTGAGCATCCTTTAGGAAAGGCAATCGTAGCACACGCGAAAGGTGAAGGCATTACTCTGATAGATGCCGAAGGATTTCGTATGGAGGCTGGTAAAGGGATTTATGCCAATGTATCTGGACAAAATTTGTTTTGTGGCAGCGAGAAATATTTGAGAGAAAACGGAATTGACATCCTGCAACAAGTTAGCGATACATTGAATCAGCTGCGAAATCAGGGTAAAGCCTCAATTCTGGCAGCGGCAGACGGGCTTTGTATTGGCGTGATTGGTCTTTCCGATGTACTACGCCCTACATCCAATCAGATGGTTACCGAGTTGGATGAAATGGGTACGCAAACTGTTTTACTTACTGGGGACAACCACAGAACAGCAGATTATTTTGCAAAGCAAGTAGGTATTAACTCTGTTCTGGCAGAATTACTACCGGAGGATAAGGTCCAAAGCATTATGCAATTGCAACAGGCGGGGAAATCTGTTTGCATGATAGGAGACGGTGTGAACGACGCTCCTGCCCTCAAGATGGCATCTGTCGGTGTGGCGATGGGAGCCATGGGAAGCGATATTGCTGTGGATGCTGCAGATATTGCCCTAATGAGTGATGATATTTCCAAAATTCCGTATCTAAAACGACTTTCGAATGCGACAGTGCGCACCGTAAAATTTAGTATTTCCCTGTCCCTATTGATCAATTTTGTTGCAATTATAATGTCCTTTATTGGATGGTTGACTCCTACAACAGGTGCATTGGTCCATAATGCAGGCTCAATATTTGTAGTAATGATTTCGGCCATGTTGTATGATCGAAAATTTGATTAAAATAATAATATATAGGTAGAATTAAGGCAACATCCTTCAACTTACCCAAAGTGAAAAGGATGTTGTTTTGTTATTTAATTGAAGTCAGAATTCCGGTATCAAAATTTGAATAGTGAAAAAGAGGACGAAAAAGGAATAGGGATTCATTATAATAGAATAAATTATTTTAGATAAAGGTGGAGTGAAAAGATGAAAGCGATTCAGCCAATGCAATTAAAGGGAAGCTATGGGCAGCGGGAATGGAACGAGAAGAGTTGTTGGATGCTTTTGTTTGTGAAAAAGTAGCGGATCAAAGAGGTAAAAAAATTGGAGTTGATCCTAGTGAGACGGTTTGTGGTATCTGTATTTCCGTTTGCCCTATGCGCAATCATTTGGTATGAAAGGTTAAAGGATGATGCATCTTAGCAATGAGGAAATGTGGAAAGCTGTAGTTTCGAACGATTCATCTTACGATGGGGTTTTTTATTATGCTGTTAAAACAACGAATATTATTTGTAAACCTTCCTGTAATTCAAAAATTCCAAAGCGGGAAAATGTTGAGTTCTATTACAATTTAGCAGAGGCTCTGTGCAATGGTTACCGGCTATGCAAAAGGTGCAGACCTGATTTAGGGAGCAGCTTTAGTCCCGAATCAGAACTCATCGATTTTGTAAAATCCATATTAAATACTGAATATAAAAAACAAAGCATCATTGCGAATTTGCCCAATAGAACAGGAACGAGTCAATCTCACTTGGAGAGATTATTCAAAAAAAATATGAACTTAACACTAAAGCAGTATGTAATTAAATTACGAATTGGAAAAGCATGCGAACTGTTACGACAAACAGAACTAGACAATACAACCATTTGTTTTGAGGTTGGATTTCAAAGTCTTTCAAACTTTTATAATGAATTTGGAAAAATTGTTGGTATGTCTCCTAAAAAATATAAATTATTATCGAAAGAGTAGATCACTTCTGCGGTATCCCGTTCTGTTTCTTTTTTATGTAATGGACAAACATTTTCAATTTATTAAAATATATTTTATTGGGTTTGTGAAAACTTCCTACATTATATATATAAAAAATATATAAAAAAAAAGAACTTAGGAAAAATTTGGCGCAAATAAAGTGTTGACATGATGTTTTAAAAGTGGTAGATTAATAAAGCGCCACTTATGAAGGTGGAATGCAAGGGGTTGATAAAACCCCGCTTTGAACCTTGAAAATTCCATAGTGCAGAAATTTAGTCAAAGAGATTTTTAAGTAAATCTCAGAAAGCTAAAGTACACACAATCAGCAATGATTGGTAAGACAAATTCAAACTTGTTTGAAGGAGTCAACGTACAATTTCTTAAAAACAACAATAATTCTGAGAGACATACAGCCGCTTAGAGCAAGCTCTTAGCGATGTAGTCCGCAGACGGAACGAAAGTGAGGTCTGTGTACAACTGCCGTATGAAAATTAGAAAAAAGCGAAGCGCAATGCGTTTCAGCTTGAGTCTTAAATGATTCAAACTTGATTTAACTCTTCG
>CAZNMO010000156.1:0-11016 GCA_964574195.1 uncultured Clostridiaceae bacterium
GTGTCGATGGTACTTGGACCGCAGGGTCCTGGCAGAGTAGATCGCCGCCGGGTAACAAGAACGATAGAAGAAATTCTATCGTTTTTTCTTTTTTGTTCAGTTTGATACTTTAGATGTATCTCTACTGTTACCCGTTAGCAACGTTCGCTTTCGCTCCGTTGATGGCGATACATTAAGGTAGGCATTCTGCTGCAGTAATGTTTACGGGTCGCTCAGCGCACAATGCCTTGATCGCCGCCGGGAGCTCTGCGGGCTACTTTGTGCGAAGTTTGTCTAAGCGATGTCATCCTGAACGCAGTGAAGGATCTTGACCCAAAAGGAATACTGAGTACATCCTGGTGACACAGGTGGTAAAAAAAGAACAGCAGCAGTTTTAACTGCTGCTCATTTTTTTCCTATTTTCCTATAAGGTATTTGGTATATGGTGAATCAATGGGTATAATGATCGTTGGCTTGCCTGCCAGAGTCTTTTTATAAGACTCAAGAGTCCTTACATATTTATAGAATTCGGGATCCTGATTGTAGCTCTTGGCGTATATCCTTGCTGCGTCTGCATCTGCCTTGCCTTTTATATCTTCAGATTTTGCGTATGCTTGGGATATTACAATTTTTGCCTGCTTGTCAGCTTCTGCTTTGATCTTTGAAGCTTCATTCTCACCCTGGGCGATAAACTGCTTTGCAATTTTTTCACGGTCAGCCTTTATTCTGGAATATGCTGCAACCTCCTCATCGGTAGTCAACTCGATACTCTTAAGTCTGACATCCAGTATATCCATCCCGGTATTTTGAAGCTCTTTGCGTACTGCCGCTGTTATATCCTCATTGAAATCCTTTCCGGAGGACATTCCTTTTACAATTTCATCGTAGGATAGCTGTCCATATTTTTCTCTTACTGTTGAGTAAATGGCACTCTCCAGGAGCACATCGGCGCTTCCTATGGTTTGCACATTGCTGATAAAGCTATGAGGTTCTGAAATCCTCCAGATGGTGTAGTTATTGACGATCAGATTCCTTTTATCCTTAGAAACTATTTTGATCGGCTGGACTTCGTAGTCCGTAAGCTTTTTAGTCAGAGAATCAGTGCTCTGTATTATTGGAAGCTTGAAATATAGTCCAGGTTTATCAAGTATCTTTTGTACGTTCCCGAATTGCTTTATTACAACCAGTTCATCCTCTTGTATAACAAGTGTGTTTGCCATAACTACTACGGTAAGAAGAACGAACATCATAATAATAAGCAGCTTCTTCACGAGGAAATCCAGTAGAACCTTCTTATCCTTATGATTCAAGTTATTGGAGGTATTCATCATTCTTCACCTCCAAGTTCTTTTATCGGTATGTATTTTACGCTCCCGCTGCTATCATCCACTATATAAATATTGGTCCTAGGCAGCACTTCCTCCAGTGTTTCTATAAGCAGTCTGGTCTTTGTAACTTCCTTACTGAGCCTGTATTGTTCATAGAGACTGTCAAATTTGATAGTTTCAGCCTTTGCAATATTGAGCTTCTCCTCGGCATAAGCCTCAGCTTCTCTGAGCATTTTCTGAGATTCACTTTCTGCTGCTGTCAGCTTTTGATCTCTATAATCTTCAGACTTTGAGACCAGTGTATTTTTCTGTACCAATGCATCTGCAACATTGTCAAAGGACTTTTGCACCTGTGCAGGAGGACGGGTATCCTTGATATCAACATCAACCACCTGAACGCCTATATTGTATTTGCCAAGCAGCTTCTCCAGATAGTTTTTTGTCTTTAGCTGTGTATCGATCCTTCCATCTCCCATGACTGAGTCGATAGGCGAATTGCCTACAATAGCTCTCATAGCGGCAATGATCGAATCCTCAAGTATTTTGTCCGGGTTCTCTGAGTTAATAAGGTAGGCCTTCGGATCAGTGACCTTCCATTCAACCACCATATTGACCCAGAGGATATTTCCGTCTGCTGTCAAATGTACAGAGCCGCTCTGCGGGTTCTCATCCTTTTGCTTCTTAAGGTCGCTTACCCCTATCTCTATAAGGTTGGCTTTGCTGATATTTATTGCGTCGGCTTGTTGTATAGGATATGGAAGCTTAAAGTGAATGCCAGACTGTTCAATTTGGGTAATGCTTCCAAAGGTCCTTACAATACCTACTTCGCCGTCCTTGACGGTATACACTGATGTAAACACACAAAAAACAAAAATAATTGCAATAAAAATGCTTATGAGCCTTGATGTGCTGAAAAATTGTGTCAGGATTTCTTCACGTTTCACTGTTTCACCCCTCTGAACTATAGATAATAGATGTACTGATGCCATATTTGGCAGTACAGTGCTTTTCTGTTTGATCGAATATTGAAAACCATATATTTGGATTATATACATAAATCCTTGTCTTTATCTAATATTATCGCAGAAAAGCGAAATAATTTCAATTATAGCAGCTATTGAAGAAGGACTAATTATATTGTGTGTAATATTGTGTTAAAATATCTTATGAAGAATTATTGTGACTGGAAATATGAGAAAGCATACGAGGTGATTTTATGGACAACATGTCAGGAATAAAAAAGTCGATCTTGAAAAAGTTGGAGGAGCTTAAAGATATCACAGTTGAAAAATACCAGCTTGTTTCAGAAGAGATAATAAGGGAGATCTGCGACGCTACAGAGGAAACCGGCAAGGAGATAGCGGTATACATAGACAGGAAGGGTACTGTTCTGGATGTAAGTATAGGAGATGAGAATACAGTTACGCTGAAGGATTTCAACAATAGAAGGTCGGAGGAAAGCTTAAGCGGTATAAGGTGTGTACATACTCATCCCAACGGTGCCGGAGGGTTGTCGGATGTTGATATCTCAGCATTAAAAAGGATGCGGTTGGACCTGATGGCAGCAATTGGAGTGACAAATGGGGTAATGACAAGCGGAAGCATAGCCTTTCTTGCTGCTGACAGTGAGAAACAGCTTCAGGCAGCTGTTATGGGGCCTTATAGGCTTGAAAGACTGTTGAAGATAAACATCCTTGATGTAATAGCTGATGCAGAAACAGCTGTAAGGGAGTTGAGATCAACCAGCAAGGAAGTGGAAAGCGATACAGAGAGAGCCATATTGGTCGGTGTTGAAGACCAGGAGGCTTTGGATGAGCTGAGGGAGCTGCTGAAAACTGCCGGTGGCTATGAGGTAGGCAGAATGGTCCAGAGCAGGGATAAGAAGGATACTGCCACCTTCATCGGAAAAGGTAAGCTGAAGGAACTTATGTTAATGAGTCAGGCCATGGATGCAAATCTCATAGTTTTTGATGAGGAGCTGTCAGGTGCTCAGATAAGGAATCTGGAAGAGTCCCTTGGTATGAAGGTAATAGACAGGACTCAGCTCATACTTGATATATTTGCACAGAGGGCAAGGTCCAGGGAAGGAAAGCTGCAGGTAGAACTGGCACAGCTCAAATATATGATGCCCAGGCTTATAGGAATGGGACAGAAGTTGTCGAGGACCGGTGGGGGTATTGGAACCAGGGGACCCGGAGAAAAGAAGCTTGAGGTAGATAGGAGAAGGATAAGGGATCGCCTCAATGATCTGGAAAACGATCTGAAGGAGGTTAAGAAGCAGCGAGACTTGCAGCGGGTAGGCAGGGTTTCACGGAATGTGTTCCAGGTATGTCTTGTTGGTTATACAAACGCAGGCAAATCAACGCTTCTGAACAATCTTGCAGATTCTGACATATATGCGGAGGATCAGCTGTTTGCCACTCTTGACCCCACTACCAGGAAGGTTACATTGAATAATGGGAAAGAGGTCTTGGTTACGGACACCGTAGGCTTTATCAGAAAACTGCCTCATGATCTTGTTGAGGCTTTCAAGTCAACTCTTGAAGAGGTGTTGTACGCGGACCTGCTTATCCATGTTGTGGATGGAAGCAACCCTGATTATGAAACTCAGGTCAACGTAGTAAGTGATGTGCTGGCAGAGCTTGGCGCTGACAGTAAGGATACAATAATGGCAATAAACAAGATCGACAAATGTCCGGGCAAATTTGCAGCAGAGGAATACAGGGGCAGGGAAAATGCCGTGCATATATCCGCTTCCGAGAGGATCGGTCTGTCACAACTGCTAGATATGGTCGAAAGATATGCAGCAATGAGGTCACGTATTGTTGAACTGCTTATTCCCTATGCTGACGGGGGTATTGTTTCTACAATATATGGCAGCGCCAATGAGGTAATAGAGGAACATTACAGGGAGGATGGGATATATGTAAAAGCTGAGGTGGATGAAATCAGCTACGGAAGGTTGACTAATTATCTGATTTGATATTGCTTAAATGGGGGAGTAGGCTTGAACAAAAGTAAAGTTGGTTATATTTATGTCTTGCTTGCAGCATTCTTTTTTGCACTTATCGCAGTCATAGGCAAGACGGTAATGAACACAGGGATAAATGTTTTTGACTTGCTTATACTTCAGAACGCAGTTGCTTTGTTGTTCATGCTAATATATTTTGCTACAATAGATATTAAAAAGCTGCACTTGAGTAAAGCAAATCTTAAGACGGTTCTAATACAAGGCTTTATAGGAAGTGCAGGAACAACCATATTGTTCTATATGGCACTCCAAAGAATGAATGCAGGAATTGCTTCAATGCTTCTTTTCACGCATCCTGTCCTTGTGAGCCTTTATTTTATGCTTACAAGGACAAAAAGGATAACGGTCACCAATAACCTGGCATTACTCTCAGCTTTTCTGGGAAGCATTATGGTCATCAATATCTTCAATATTGATATGACCAGGACTCCGTGGATAGGTCTATGCTTTGGTGTAATGTCCAGTATATTTTATGCATTTTACAATATTTATGCAGATATGAGGCTAAAAAGCTTTGAACCGCTGGTAATTACATTTTATACAACACTTACATCTCTGGCAGTGACACTTATGCTCCATCCCGGATTTTTCAAGCTGGAATTTGCATTTACTACAGAGCTTCTGCTTTATGTATGTGAATTAGCTGTAGTGTCTGGGATATTACCTGTAATATTTCTGTATAAGGGCATCAACCTGGTAGGTGCTGACAAAGCTAGTATTGTTGCCACGTCAGAGCTTCCCATTACGATACTTATGTCATTCCTGGTGCTTGGAGAGAGAATGGATCTTGTCCAGCTGACAGGGATTGCTCTTATAATAATATCCATAATAATTCTCCAGTATGAGGGCATACTGGAGAAAGCTTTTGGTGCAGTCCGAGGCAAGCTGTGATTCAATAGCTTCCACGGCCGTCATTTTGATTATCATCGCACCTATAATAGTTTTCGCATTTTTCATTTCTATCGGCACGACTGTGCTGTTTATGCTGCGTGTAAGCTGTTACTCCCTTTACCAGGGCGTAGGCTGCAAGCAGTTTTTTTATTTTCATTTTTTGGCCTCCTTTCCGGCTGATCCGCTTTTTTCCTTGCATTTTGATGATATTTCATATACTCCCACAATAAACAAGAAAATTCCAAAAACCCGCTTTAGAATATCCGAGCCCAGATTCACAGCCAGCAAGGAACCTGCCAGGGCTCCGATGCAGCCTGTGATCACAAGCTTAAAAAACAATCCCTTTTCAATATTGTGCTTTTTCTTATGTACAATAAGGGCTGTAACAGCAGAGGGTATAAAGACTATGAGGTTTATACTCTGAGCTATCTGCTGCTTGGTACCCACAAGAAATACCAAAGCAGGAATAAGGATGGTGCCTCCGCCTATTCCCATACCGCTTATGATACCAGCTAAAAAACCAATAACGAGCAAAAGCATCAGAGCACCATCCTTATTGCGGCAATTATCATGAATATCCCGAATATCTTTCTCAGCGCATTGACTGGAACTCTGTTCAGCAGGCAGGAGCCTGTGAAAGCTCCTAATATTGAACCGACTACAACCTTTAGGGTAGTTGAAAAGTCAACAACATTATATCTGAAATAGATAAATGAGCTTATTATAGATAGTGGAAGTATTATAGATATTGCTGTTGCGTGGGCTTTATGATCTTCAACTCCCATAAGGAATACAAGACTAGGTACCAGTATTGTTCCGCCACCTGATCCGAATACTCCGTTTATAATGCCAACCACAAGGCCTAACAATGCACTCTTTAGTATATATGTCTTTTTATTCATCCATGCTCCATCCAATACAACTCAAAGTTGAGCCTCTTCGTGACTGCTACTATTAATCTCTGCAATACCGCTTTTATTATTGCATGTAAACATTCCCATGGTGTATTTTTATATATTTAGTTTGCGGCGGATATACACTAAGGTAGATCGTTTCCGCCGCAAAGAAAATCGATGTAACACAAATCTGTTCCAGCGATGCTTAAACAGATTTTGTATAGCACTGATTATTTACATCATTTTTCAAGAATGCTATTATATATAGGACAAAGCTAATCAGGCAAAGCTAAGCTATAGGATATATCATTTGCGCGGATATACGTTAATGTATATTGTTTCCGCCGCAAAGAAAATCAAAGTAACACAAATCTGTTTCAGCAGAGCTTAAACAGATTTTGTTCAGTGTTATTTAATTTGGAGGGTTTGATATGATAAATACTGATAAGGTGATTGAGGAAGCGGTTTCATGGATCAAAAATACTGTTGAAAAAGCAGGAGCAAAAGGTGTAGTTTTCGGATTATCCGGAGGCATAGATTCAGCGGTGGTGGCCGCTCTTTGCAAGAAGGCTTTCCCAGAGGATTCTCTTGGTGTAATAATGCCGTGCTACAGCAATCCCATAGATGAGGAGCATGCAATACTTGTTGCCGAAGCTATAGGACTGAGAACAAAGACGGTAGTATTGGACAATGCCTTTGATGCCATGAAGATATGTGTCGGAGCTTCGGAAAGTGATCCAAAGCTAGCAATAGCAAATATTAAGGCGCGTCTAAGGATGATAACTGTATATTATAATGCAGGTATACATAATTACCTGGTTGCAGGTACCGGTAACAGAAGTGAACTCACGATCGGATACTTTACAAAGTACGGTGACGGCGGAGTGGATATTATGCCGCTTACCAGCTTTGTGAAAAAAGAGGTGGTTGAGTTGGCCAGAAGGCTGAACATACCTGAAATAGTGATCACAAAGCCTCCGACAGCCGGATTGTGGGAGAATCAGAGCGATGAACAGGAAATGGGAATGACATATGCCGAACTGGACAATTATATTCTCACAGGAGAGGGCTCGGAACATGTAAAGAACAAGGTTGACGGCATGAAAAGGAGAAGTGAGCATAAGAGAGTGCCTGTGCCAAAGTTTGTACCATCTGAGAAATCCGGCATATAAGGTAAGCATTTAAGTATTTACACAGAAAATGGTTTTATGATAGAATAAACGTGGTTTTATTTCAATTTGGAGGCACAGCGATATTTATAAGAGACAAGGGGAGGTTATTCATATATGTCCGGACATTCAAAATGGGCAAATATTAAACATAAAAAAGGGAAGGCGGATGCCGCCAGGGGCAAGGTATTCACGAAGCTAGGCAAAGAACTGGCTATTGCCGCCAAGGGAGGATCTGATCCAAGCACCAACAGCAAGCTGGCAGACGTAGTAGCTAAGGCAAAGTCAAACAATATGCCCATGGATACTATAATGAGGGCTATTAAGAAGGGCTCAGGTGAGATGGAAGGCGTGGATTATGAGGAAATAACCTACGAGGGCTATGCACCCGGAGGCGTGGCAGTTATTGTCACTACCCTTACAGAAAACCGGAACAGGACAGCAGGGGACGTAAGACATATATTCGATAAGAACGGCGGCAGCATGGGGGTTTCAGGTGCTGTAAGCTGGATGTTTGATAAAAAGGGTGTTATCATCGTTGAAAAGGACGGAGGCATCGATGAGGAAGAGCTTATGATGCTCGCACTCGACGCAGGAGCAGAGGATTTCACAGCAGAAGAAGATTCCTTCGAGATACTTACATCAGCAGAAAGCTTCTCGGAAGTAAGGCAGAAGCTGGAAACCATCGGGATACCGATGGCATCGGCCGAAGTCACAATGGTACCGCAGAACTACATTGAAGTAACGGCAGAAGAAGATGTAAAGAAGATAAACAAGATGATGGATATGTTCGACGACAACGACGATGTGCAAGATGTCTACCACAACGCCGAGCTGCCGGATGAGGACGAGGAATAAAAATTTACGATATGGGCACCTCTTTTATGGATCTCGAGATCATAAAGGAGGTGCTTTTTGTTGGTATTTTCTAAATAAGGTTGACACTTTGCAAAAAATCTAGTAATATAATATATGAGAATTGTACAAATGTTCGGTCAAAGCCATATCATCGAAAGGGATATGAGCGGAGTAAGTCATCTAAGTCCATTTGGATATGGTGTACTTATGTGAGATGAGACTATCAGGGTGGATAGCCATTTTGGTTATCCGTTTTTTTATCGAATTTATATTTATGAATATTATGGATAGCCAATAGCTTGGTTATCCATTTTTTGTTTAGCTTTGTCTATCATGAAACTCAAAAAAACTTAATAGTGTTTGTTCGGTCAAAGCCGTGTACCCGAAAGGGGCATGTGCGGAGTAAGTCATCTAAGTCCTATAGGATATGATGTTTTATGTGAGATGAGACTGTCAGGGTGGACAGCCATTATTTGTGGTTGTCTTTTTTTGTTGTCCATAATCATATATAAACTGTCTTATGTGAAAGGAGGTGACTAACTTGAAGAACTTTAACAAGAAGAAGCTCATACTTCCAATCCTGCTTATGATCATCGCGTATGTGGCAGTACCTTTTATGAGCTCAGAAATTGACGCATATGGAACCTTTTTTATAACAGCGGTAGGTCTTGGATGCGGTATTATGGCTAATCAGTTTATATTCAAAAAGGCATGATGTATTAGAAACACAAAAGAATACCAATTTTCCTGATATGAGCTATCTTTATGGATACAGTTGCTTTAATTGTTTGATATAAAGATAGCAATTTTTTTAGTTAACGGTACCAAATAAGGAGCATACTGAAAAAACACCTTCAGCGGGGGCTTCCGTTGAAGGTGTTTTTAGTCAATCAAAATATATAACGCTGAACTCTTTTACCTGCTCCTTTGCATTTATTGCTTGACTATATTATTAAAAAGTATTACGATCCTGTCCATAAGTTCATTTACCTTTCTGTATGCGTTATTGAAGGCAGTGTCTGTTTCCCCCACAGTTACAAATTCCTGTATCAGGTCATTTGCCAGTATGTACTCTGATTCCTGTATCTCCCGCAAAGCTCTTTCATAGCCGTCCCTGCAAAGCTCCAGGTCTACGGGCTCCCGGCTGCTAAGATCCCATGCCTTGGCGTGTTCAAATACGCCATCCCTGGACATTACAAAGATCTTGTAGTCATCAATGAAGGAGCCTTTTACCATCTGAGTCTGGGAAGCAACAAAGCCATTTTCAGCATTGAGAAGATCCTGACCGAAAAGCTTGATGCGCTTTTCTTTTATACCAAGGAGATTCAGCATTGTAGGAAGGAAATCCATCTGCCCTCCTACTGTGATATTGGTTTCGTTGATGCCTGAGCCCGGTAGGTGTATGATGAGCGGCACATTGAGGGACTCATCATAGGTGTATACATGCCCCAGCAGTCCTGACATCAGCTTGTCGTTCTCAGCCACGCCGTTTGGTATGGCACGATGGTCACCATATATGGTTATGATGGAGTTTTCATATAGTCCTCTTTGCTTCAGCTGTTCGATAAAAACTCCAATAGCTTCATCAGTATAGTTGATGGCTTGCAGATAGTTGCCAAGCATTTTCCCCTGATGCTCAGACATTAGCTGTACCTTCTTGTACTTTTTCGGCAAGGCATAAGGATGATGGCTGGATAAGGTTACCAGGAAAGAATAAAAGGGTTGTTTGGTTTTGCCTAGGATAGCGGCGGACTGCCAGAAAAAATGCTTGTCGCTGAGGCCCCAGCCAAATATTTCGTCAAGATTGAAGTCATGCATGTTGACAAACCGGTCATAGCCCAGCACAGGATATATGGTCTGCCGGTTCCAGAATTCAGGTTTGTAAGCATGAAAAACCATGGTGTTGAAACCTTTATCTCTCAATATCATGGGTAAGCCCATAAATTTGTTGTTCTGATATTTGCTATAGGCAGGAAGGTCCATTGATGGATACAGGGAGTTCTGGGTCACGAACTCGGCGTCTGAGGTACCGCCTTTCCCCAACTGCTGGTAAAAGCGGTTGAAGTATATGGTATCTTTTGTCAACAGCTTATTAAGATTTGGTGTAAGCACCTGGCCATTGTATTTCATGTTGATTACAAAGTCCTGGAGGGCTTCCACCTGTATAACGATCACATTCCTTCCCGTTGCTGCTCCAAAGTAGTGTGTAGGTGACTCAACCTTTTCTGACTCAGGTTTTGGATTTTCATTGTTTGCTTTTTTGGTGCTGTTTTCCTTTTCATTAAGCTCATTTTTAGCCTTTTCTTTATCTTCTTTATCTATCACCCAGGGAAGCTGTGAAAAATGATAATGCAGCAGTCCAAACCTTGCGTACGCCTGACCGCTGCTTTTAAGCCCGCTGAGAGAGAAATCGGTGAAAGCCAAAAGAGCAAAAACCATTGCAATAGCAAGGGAAATCAAAGCTCTGGGGTCAGATAGCCTCTTAGCCGCTTTCATATGGTAATGATGAAGCAGTAAGGGTATTATATCGGCAAAAAAAAGGAGAAACATTGGGTGAAACAGTGACAGGACACTTTCCTTTATTTCTGGAAGCACCTTGATAAACTGTATATCTGTTATGGAGGGAAGCACATTAAAATATCTGAAATAAAGCAGATCGGACAATACTATAAGGGCAAGAAGCTCATGGAAGAGGATCCTGACAGCGAACCAGCGTCTGGAAAGTACCAGGTTGACAAGATAATACAAGGCAACTAGAAGAATACTGGTCCTGAAGGCTGCGGAAAGTATATTCTTCGTGTTTTCCGTTATGTAATACAGGGTTATGAATTTGCACAAGGTAAATGTAAGCATTAGTAAAGTCT